>LUZO01000324.1 GCA_001603685.1 Bacteroidales bacterium Bact_23 | reverse complement strand
AGCTATGCCTGAGTATTAGTCATTACCGTTGAGAAACTGCGGGATAATCCGCTGTGGATTAACGCTTTCAAAGCCTGAAGCGATCTCGATGAGCAGAGGTTCGCTCCAGGCTTTGCCGTAGAATGAAACACCGACGGGCAATCCGTCGATTACCCCCATGGGTAGTGAGATGATCGGATATCCTGCCTGTGCCGATGGCGAGGAGGTGCCAATCTGGTAGTTGTCGCCGTTTACCAGGTCGGTTTTCCAGGCGGGAGTGCCGGTAGGCGCCATGATCGCGTCGAGACGGTGCTCATTCATTACCCTGTCGATGCCGTTGGTGCGGCTTTGCTCCATCATGCCGGCAAGCGCCTTTTTGTAACCGGGCGAGCTGAGATCACCCTTTTTCAGTGCCATCTCCAGATATTCCTGATTGTAGTGCAGCAGCTCTACGGAGTCGGCCTGATTGAAGGCAATCAGCTCTTCTATGCTTTTCACCGGAGCGGCGGGGCCGAGGCCGGCAAAGTAACGGTTCAGCCCGTCGCGGTATTCGTACAACATCACTTCGAAAGAGTAAGCGTCGGCTTCCGGACCGGTAATCCGGTCAATCATCACAACTTCGGCGCCTGCGCTTTTCAGCAGTTCCACCGTTCGGTTCATCAGGCTGTCAACCTTGTAATGGCGGCCGGAAGCGCCGGTGAAAAATCCGATTCTCTTGCCTTTCAGCCCGTTTTTCTTAAGGAAAACGGTGTAATCGCTGTGATATTTCCCGCTGCTTTCCAGCGTTCTGGCATCGCTGCTGTCAATGCCGGTGAGGGCGCCCAGGCAGGCCGCCACATCGGCAACGGAACGCCCCATTGGGCCGGGCGAATCCTGGGTAATGCTGATTGGAATGATGCCCGAACGGCTGATCAGCCCCACCGTGGGTTTCAGGCCAACAATGCCGTTGGCATGCGAGGGGCATACAATGGAACCGTCGGTTTCGGTGCCTATGGCCAGCATGCTCAGGTTTGCCGATACGGCAGCACCGGAACCCGAACTGGAACCGCAAGGGTTTCGGGTCAGGTCGTAGGGGTTTTTTGTCTGACCGTGGATGCCGCCCCATCCGCTGCTTGAGGGTGTGCCTCTGAAGTTGGCCCACTCGCTCAGACTGGCTTTGCCCAGGATCACGGCGCCGGCTTCCCGCAGTTTTGCGGCTACCCGGCTGTCGCTCAGCGGGTAGGAGTTGGCCAGCGCCCGCGAACCGGCGGTGCAGGGCATCCTGTCGTGCGTATCGATGTTGTCTTTCAGCAGCACCGGAATGCCATGCAGCGGGCCGCGGATTTTGCCGTCTTTCAGCTCCTGATCAAGCTCACGGGCAATCGTCAGCGCATCGGGGTTTACGGTAATGACCGAATTGAGCGCAGGCCAGTTTTTATCAATCGCTTCAATGCGGTCGAGGTAGGCCTGCACCACCTCTTCAATGGTAAACTCGCCCGAGCGGAAGCCATTCTGCATCTGTTCAACGGTGTATTCCAGAAAGCGGAAATCGTTGTAATTGGCCATTTCGGCGGTTTCCTTAATTGTGGTACAGGAAACGAAAAACAGAAAAACAATGGCCGAACGGCTGAGAAATCCCGGAAGTATTTTCATAAAGTCAGGATTTTGAATTGGTAGTCAAATGATTTGTGAACAGGAAAAGGGCATGGTTCAAATATAACAAAAATTTTTATAGGGATCCTTTTGCTTTTGTGGCTGCTTTTTTTGCCACGAATCGAAGATCCCGTGCATACGGGAGATGCCAAAACACAGAAAAGCACAAAAGGCTTCCTCCTTTTTTGTGGGATTCTGTGTTTCCGTGTTTCTATGGTATTAAAAGGTCGCTTTATTAGAATATGGGAAGCTCCATAGGAGCGATTATATGATTTATGGACGATAATGCCGTCCCTCCGGGACTTGTGGGGTGTTCTCCTTTCTTTCATGCCTACCATAATGCCGTCCCTCCGGGACTTGTAAAATTTTAGATTTTAGTCCGCCGCGGCGGATCGGATTTCGGATTTTTCGCCAATGAAGGCAGGTGGCTTTTTACTTTTGTCTCTGCCTTGGCTTCGACTGCGCTCAGCCACCAGCTCAGCCACCGTCAGGCATCGGCTCAATCACCGGCATCGGCTGGTTAATTTAGAAATTTGACATTAGACATTAGTTCTTCTCATCTCTCATCCGCCGAGGCGGACTCACTTCTGACCTCCGCCCTCTGACTTCAGACTTCTGACCTCTGACCTCAGACCCGCTTATTAAATTTTTTTGTTAATTTCCTTGCCATGTTGCCGCAAATCTATAACTTGCCGGCGATTTGGCGTGTGATAATTCGGACTGTAATGTCCGATTAAAACAAACTATAATCT
>LUZO01000323.1 GCA_001603685.1 Bacteroidales bacterium Bact_23 | reverse complement strand
TAGACCAATTGAGCAAAGCGATAATTGGTCTATTATATTTTTCCAATCGGTATGACTCCTGACTTTAAACAGGTTGAAAATTGATCAAAGAAAAGGTATCAAAATCAGGGATAGGGAGCGCAAAAAAGAACGGGGCTGCCCTGTTACAGACAGCCCCGTAAAATAAGATTCAGTATCCGGTTTTACGAATTCAGCATAACCGGCATTACCAGCATCAGAACATCTTCAGCCGCATTTTCCTGCTCAACGGGACGCAGGATTCCGGCACGGTTCGGAGCCGACATTTCAAGACGGATATTTTCGGTGCTGATATTATTCAGCATCTCGACAAGGAAACGGGAGTTAAATCCGATTTCCATATCCTCGCCGTCGTAATTGCAGCTCAGGCGCTGGCGCGATTCGTGTGCAAAGTCGATGTCCTCGGCATCCACAAACAGCTCCTGTCCGGTAATTGAAAGGCGGATCTGATTGGTGGATTTGCTGGCAAAGAACGAAGCCCTGCGAAGCGTGGTAATAAACGACTGGCGGTCAACAATCAGGGTATTCGGATTGTCGGAGGGAATTACCGCCTCATAGTTGGGGTAGCGCCCCTCGATAAGGCGGCACACCAGATCAATGTTTTTAAACACGAAACGGGCATTGGTCTCGCTGTACTCAATCTTCACCGGGGTATCATCCGAAGGCAGGATGCCTTTCAACAGGTTGAGCGGCTTTTTGGCCATGATGAAGGTGGAGTTGTTCTCAGCGGCTGCATCGTTTCGTTTGTATCTTACCAGTTTGTGGGCGTCGGTGGCAACAAAAATAACCGAATCGGTTGAGAGGTCGCAGTAAACGCCCGACATGGCCGGCCTGAGGTCGTCGTTGCCGGTGGCGAAGATGGTTTTGTTGATGGCTGTCAGCAACAGATCCGACGGCAGGGTGAGGGCCGATGCTTCCTCAATGCGGGTTGGCTGCGGGAACTCATCGGCGTTGTGGCCGGCAATTCTGAATTTTGCTTCATCGGCTGAAATTTCAATCCCCAGCAGGTGATCAACCGTAAAGGTCATGGGGGTATCACCATAGGTTTTCAGCAGTTCGAGCAGAATTTTGGCCGGTATGGCCACCGCTCCTTCCACTTCAGCCATCGAGGTTTCAATGGTAACCGAAATGGTCGTCTCCAGGTCCGATGCGGTAATTCTTAAGGTTTTGTCGTTCAGTTCAAACAAAAAGTCGTCCAGAATGGGTAGGGTGTTGCTTGCATTCAGTACACCGCTGATCGACTGCAGGCTTTTTAGCAGACTCTGGCTGGAAACTATAAATCTCATATTTAACAATTTTCTTTTGAAACCGATTAATTAAAACTTCACGGTAAAATTAGAAATTAAATCAACAATCCGCCACAAATCATCAACAGGTTTATCAAAAATTATCAACAATGTTAATCTTTCTGTTTTGTAATCCTGTTTTTGCCGAAATCAAACTTCTTTTCCGTGCCGTTCATCAGCCGTTTTATATTCTGGCGATGGGTGTAGGGTACGAACAGGGCAATGGCCAGCGCCAGACAGACAAGCGGAATGCTTCGTTCGCCGAAAATGAGGATCACCACCACCGGAAACATGATGGCACTCGACATGGAAGCAACCGAAACAATGCGGGTGGCAGTGAAAATTATGGCAAAGAATACCAGAATCACCAAAAAAGCAGCGGAATAGAGTGCAATAACCACCCCCACCAGCGAAGCAACTCCCTTTCCACCCCTGAAACCGGCAAAAACGGGGTAAACATGGCCGAGAACCGCCAGAACGCCCAGTGCAATCTTGTAGATTATCTGCTGATCGTGCGTAAAGGCGGGATTGGTAAGCCATACCGAGAGGGTTACCGCCATCCATGCCTTGAAGACATCGAACAGCAGCACCGGAATGCCCGCTTTAAGCCCGAATACCCGTATGGTATTGGTAGCTCCGGCATTGCCGCTTCCCTGCGTCCTGATATCGAGGCCGAAAAACAGCTTACCAACCCATACCGAAGTGGGGATGGAGCCAAGCAGGTATGCCAGAACGGCTGCAACAATTATCTGAATATTAATCATATCTGCTGTTTTAGTAACCGGATGAACGGGACTGCATTTTCCGCAGGAATGCGATGCGGCGGTCAGGGGTTGAAATGATGTACTGATACGCCTCCTCCTCCTTGCCTGCTTTCAGCGTGCGCTTGTCCTCCTTGATTCCGGCAATGATGTTGTTGAAGTCATTGTTTGACGAGATGGCCTGCATAATGCCATTTCCGTATGTAAAGAAGTACCATTCGGTATTGCTGATCTCGATGTAGAGGTTCAGGATATCTCCGGTACGCCTCTTCCCTATCTCCAGGTAACCGTTCACCTTACGGTTGATCATGTCGCGCTGAATTCCGGCGATGCCCAGCGGCCCTTCGCTGATGTACGATTTCAGCCTCGGATCCCACACCATGTTGATGTCCGACAACAGGAGTGTTTTTACCAGTTCGGCGGGCGGCCTCCTTACCTGACCGCTCATATTCAGCTCATTAAGTACATCAGTCGATTGTTTGGCGCCCAGCAGTCCGAAAAGAAGCTCCTGATAAACATCGGTATTGACCTCGAGAGGCGGCAGTTCGCTCTTCTGCAGATTTTCCCTGAGTTTTGCCATTGCCTGATCGCTGAAGAAGAAGTCGAGGGCCATACCCAGATAGAATCGTGTAGAATCGGCAATGGTATAATGAACCGCCTTTCCATATGACTTCATTTTCACCTGTCCGAGGCCCGCGCCCATATCTATGGCGCCTTCGCCCGACACCACACACTGCCGGGTATCGATGCTCAGAAGATTGCCCTCCCGGCCATTCCAGTCGAGGCGGCTGCCGGCGCCAATCATAAAGGTCTCCTTTTTCCGGTCGTACCGGATCAATCCGGTGGCGGCGGCCACAAGGGTATCGCCCCAGGCCTTTGGTTTCCGGTAAATGGCCGGGTAAACGCTTCCGAAGAAGTCGGAATAGACGATGGCGGCAAACACGGGATCGCCGATGGTATCGCGCATAACAGGCGCCGCCGGCAGCCTGACATCCAGCGGGTTAACCGGCGCACTGAAGCTTACCCAGGCGCCTGCCCCGTCGAAGCACTGCTCCCTGAGGTGGTATGCACCCGTAAAGGTGAGAAACTCATCCTGCGCTCTGAGTTCGATATCGCCGGCATAATCGAAGAATGCACTCAGCGTGAAATTGTCGTCAGGTTTTACCATCGACCGGCCCCTTGTATTTCCGCTTTCGCTCACGAAAATCTCCCTGAAATAGAGCGGCTGAACCCCGCCGGCGTCGTCGGTATAATCGAAATATCCCGATGCAAAGTAGTTGCGCCTTGATTTCACGCTGACCGAGGCATTGTAAATCCGGTGATATTTGTTTTTACGGCTGGCTATGATGGTTGCTCCGGTCAGCGGTTTCATATCGCCGTCGGCAAGTATGGTAACCTTTCCGTCGCCCGGGAAAACAGCCACATCGGCCACTTTAATCATCTTCACTTCGCGGGCGTTGATGATGTTCTCCTTCATTTTATAAGTGGCTTCCATGGCAAAGAACTGCAGCGAATCGCGGGCGGGATCGGTGGAGGTAAACTCGGAGCCGCTGAAGTCGAAGTCCACCAGTTGCTTCAGGCTCACCGTATCGGCAAGTGCGGCGCGGCTGGCCAGCGAGTTGGTCAGCAGCAGTTCATCGTCTTCCATCTTCCAGTTGATCCGGTCCATGTAGCAGATGTATTTGCTGAGCGGCAGTGCAATCAGGGCACTCTTGCCCGGCGTGCCGAAGGTGCCTGTTTTTGCCTTGAAATCAACCTTTCCGGGATAAACCCTGGTCATCAGCGAGAGGCTCGGGCGATCGGGATAGTAGAGCCTGAAATTGGTGGTATCGGTGGTGAATGAGTTGTAGGCAAATACGAAAGTCCCCGACTCCAGATCGGCATTGTCGAGGCGGGTAAGCCCCCTTCCCATAAGCCCCGCCGTGGTGAGCGAAAGGGTGCCGCTGTGCAGCGACTTCTCGTGGTACATGGTAAAGAAATCCTTGTCCGAAATGGTATTCAGTCGCATCACATCCAGATAGGGCTGCCAGTAAAGGTGTACCTTACCGGCGGTAACTTCCGGAAATGCGGGCGGACCGACCTTTTCCCTGATGGAGAAACTCTTCAGGTCGGCCACCATCGATTCGGGATAAAACATAAACCGGTCAGATTCCGAATCAGAAGTCAGGAATTTAAGCTTTCCGTTGCCTTCGAGGCCGGCATTGCTCAGCCTGATGTTATTGTAGAACATCGCCCTGTCCTCATAAACGGGCAGACCGGCGGGCGGAAGCTGGCGGGTAAAGCCCAGCGAGAAATCTTCCATCACCCTGAGCGGCTCTTTGATATCGGGCATGATGCCACCCGAATAGAGGTGCCCTTCGAACTTGAGCCCTTCGGTGGTAAAGCTGTTGAGGCTGTCGAGGGTGAAGGGATAAACCGTGTAGTAGAAATTATCGCGCTTATACCTGCCGTTGGCAATATGCGGGTAATCGTAATAAACGAATGCGTCGTTCTTGCTGATAAACACAGGGAAAGCAGGGAAGCTTTCGATGCCCGATTTATTGTTTGGTTTGTCAATCAGCAATTCGCCGCTTACATTGGCAATCACATTCCTTACCACAACCTGATTGATCCGTTTGGTCTTTTTGTTGATGGTATCCACCTTGAACGATATCGAGTCAATCTGCGGCATATTCAGCTTGAACTTGTCGTATTCGAACGAGCTTTTATTTGCATAGAAGTCGAAATAGCCCGCTTTTACCAGTCCGGTAAAGATGAAGTCACGGTTTTTCCGAAGCAGAATCTCCTTGTCTCGGGGGTAAATGTACACCGCCTGCGAGTCGCTGATTGATACCTGCGAGACCCCTTTAATGCGAAGATCGAAGGTATTGAGGTTCAGCACGGCATTGCTGGTTCGGGTTACCTGCGAATTTATCTGAATCACATCGTAATCCCTTTTCTTGCTCCGCGCACTCAGATGGTCGTAGAGGCGCTCGTTCACATCAATGCGCTCATTGTCAAGATTATAAAGCAGATATCCGGCATTTGCAAGGTTCAGCACCATTGCCTTAACCTGCTCAACCGGCTTGCGCATGTATTCAATCAGTTCGCTGAGATAGAATGACTTTGAGCGCTTACTCTCCGTGAAGTTATAAATCACATTGATCGGGTTGAGCTCGTCAATTCCCTGCAACCGGTGATAACGGTCCTCGGAGTAGTAGTTTGAGGATTCAAACACTGCATCGCCGGTTTGTTTCACCCCGCGCAGCATTTCAAAATTCAGGCTGTCGGAGCCCATGGGATAGTAAATGGCTTCGGAATACATATCCACCCGGTGAAAGGAATTGAAGAAAGGGCTGCCTGCCACGCCTTCGCCGGTGCGCATCAGCATAACCTCCTTGTTTTCATCAATATATCTGAGCTGAATGCCCGGATGGAAGATGGAGTCGGCATCGTGGTAAATGGTTACCGAAGCACGCGGAGAGGCAAGGCGGTCTGGGCGGAACACGAAATTCCGGGAGGTCAGTTTCATCAGGGGTTCGCCTCTGCGGTTAATCCACAGTGTAGCGTCCCTGTCGCCGTATCCCGAGCCGATAATGCGCTGCCCTTCGAGGGTAAATCCGCCCCGGTAGTTCATATCCTTGAATATCTGATTTATCTCAATATCAGTCTGATATGAAACAAATTTCGGGAATGTGGCCCGATCGGCCGAGACACCGATCAATACCCTGTCTTCAATCTTTCCGATAAGCGGGAAATTGAAAAAATCCCGGTGATAGAAATTCACCGAGTCGGCCGACCAGCCTGTCTGCTTCAGATTGATTTCCAGTTTGTTTAAAACTGCATAAACCTTCGACGGGTCAAAGCCGAAAGCATCCCAGTAAACCTTTCCTCCGTTTCCGGCAAAGCGGTCGGCAAGCGGGAAGTGAGTACCCGAAACCTCCCTGATGCGAATGCTGTCTCTGCCCGAAACACATACCAGGTCAACGCCTTTCAGGCTGACTTTCAGCACCGAGTCGTAGGCATAGGCGTAACTGCCGCCGCGGAACTGCCATGAGTTTCCGTGCGATTTGAAAATAATCTTCTTCCGGTTCAGTTCGGTGGTATTGGTCAGGAAAAGCGATAACTGCCGCAATCCCTTCGAATCGATGAATGGCTGCAACCCCTTGTGCCACGCCAGAAGCGATGATTCTGCCACACCCTCGGGAAACGAATTCAATGCCAGCAGATAATCCCTGAATCCGGGCGTTGGTCTCATCCGTTGTTTCAGCATCAGATTGAATGCGGCAACAATCTCCTGCTGCAATTTCGGGGCATACACCCCGTTGTTCCACGATGCCGTGAACTGCTGCATGGCCGCTTTGGTATCGCGGTCGCCGGCGGGTTGCATAAAAGCGGTCAGTTCCACAATCATGGCTGTGGGATCGCCGGAGAATTGCTTCGGTTCCTGAGCCATAAGCCCGGCAGTGAAAACCGTAAAAAGCAGTATCGAGAATATAACTTTCCTAAAGGCCATTTCAGCTATTGATCAGTAAATAAAAGTTGCAGGTAGGCACCTCAGCCGATGCTCACACCATAGTATAACAGGCAACCACCCAATTGTTCTTCACCCTGTGGCAATCGTACCGCAAATTCAGCGACTGCGCCTTTGCCGTAATCTGCTCCAGGTCTTCCTGATAGAAACCGCTCATAAACAGCTTTCCGCCTTTTTCAAGGCAGGCGGCGTAGTGCTCCATATCGTTCAGCAGAATATTCCGGTTGATGTTTGCAATGATCAGGCCGAACTCCATGTCGTGCAGCATTTCTGCGTCACCATGATAAACGCTTATCCCCGGCTGTTTATTTCTTTCGGTGTTTTCGAGCGCATTTCGGTAAGCCCATTCATCGTTGTCGATGGCGGTTACTTCGGCCGCTCCGCGCATGGCAGCAAGGATGGCGAGCACACCGGTTCCGGACCCCATGTCGAGGACGCGTTTGCCCTTTACCTCTGTTTCGAGCAGCACCTCAATCATCAGCGAGGTGGTTTCGTGATGTGCGGTACCGAACGACATTTTCGGTTCAATCACGATGTCGTATTCCATACCGCTGCTTTCCGGGTGGAAGGGCGCCCTGATGTGGCATCTGCCGGCAATGGTAACCGGCTCGAAGTTCGATTCCCACACCGCATTCCAGTTTTCATCGGGTACGATGCGCCACGAATAACCGACCTCCACCTCTTCGGGCCACAACTCTTCGGAGTTGAGGATGGCCGGATCGAAGTTGGCGGCGGGAATATAGGCAAGCAAACCCTCGTCCGTCTCTTCAAAACTCTCGAAACCCATTTCGCCCAGGCGGGCCATCAGGATTTCGGCAAATGCGCTCTCTTCCGCATGAAGATTGCAGCTAAGTTCTATGTATTCCATTGTTTTCCGGAATGTTACTTACTCAGAAGCTGTTCACGATTTTTACAAATTCATCTGCCTTGAGCGAAGCTCCTCCAATGAGTCCGCCATCCACATCGGAATTTGCAAAGAGCTCTTTTGCATTGCCGGCATTGCAGCTTCCGCCGTAAAGGATGGTGGTATCGCCGGCGGCTTTCTGTCCGAAAATTTTAGCCAGTACGCTGCGGATAAATGCGTGCATTTCCTGTGCCTGTTGCGGAGTGGCTGTGCGGCCGGTACCAATTGCCCACACCGGTTCATAAGCAATGACCACTTTCGAAAACGCTTTGGCATCCAGGCCTGAGAGGGCGCCGGTTACCTGAGCTTCAACCACTTCGAAATGCTTTCCGGCTTCGCGCTCAGCAAGCACCTCGCCGCAGCAGTATATCGGAGTAAGCTCATGACGGATAGCCTGAGCCACTTTTTTGCCAATCAGTTCATCGTTCTCGCCGAAGTAGGTGCGCCTTTCGGAATGGCCGAGAATTACGAATTCCACACCCGCCGACTGAAGCATTGCGGCTGAAATTTCGCCGGTATAGGCTCCCGACTCATGTTCGCTCATATTCTGGGCTCCGCACCTGAAATTGTGTTCGGTAGCCACATCATTCGCCAGTTCGAGATAAAGGGCGGGAGGGCATACCACCACTTCAACATTATCGGGACGGCCGTTGCCAAGTGCGTCGGCAATTCCAAAAAGCAGGTCTTCAGCTTCGCTGAAAGTCTTATTCATCTTCCAGTTTCCGGCAACAATTTTCTTTCTCATATTTCGGTCTTTTTATCGGTTTATAAGGGTTTAAGCCAGCCTGACGCGGGGGTCGAGCAGGCCGTAAATAATATCCACAAAAATATTAATAATCACCAACAAAACGGCAATGAAAAGAATGGCTCCCATAACTACGGGGAAATCATACTTTTCGAGCCCGTTGACAATTACCACGCCAATGCCTTTCCAGTCGAACACATATTCCACAAAAACGGCTCCGGCCATGAGCGAGGCAAACCAGCCGGAAATGGCGGTTACCACCGGGTTAAGCGCATTGCGCAGCGCATGCCGCGAAATCACCTTGCGGAATGGCAGCCCCTTTGCACGGGCCGTACGGATGTAGTCCTGCGACATCACCTCGAGCATTGAGCTGCGGGTGAGGCCGGTGATGATGGCCAGCGGACGGATGCCCAGCGTAAGCGCCGGCAAAATCAGGTTTTTCAGTTCAAGGTATTCGCCGCGCCCGAAGTCATCCACGGCAAACAGCGACCCCGACATGTTGAGGCCGGTTATTCCACCGAGCACGAAGGCAAAAATCCACGCAATCAGTATGGCCGCAAAGAATGATGGGAGCGACATCCCCAGCACCGAAAGGAAGAGCGAAGCCTTGTCCACCAGCGTATCTTTGCGTACTACCGACACAATTCCGGCAAATATGCCGACTATGGCGGCAAAACCCATGGCGATGGTGGCCAGCAGCATGGTATTGGGGAAGGCTTCGGCGAGAATTTCGGAGACTTTCCGCTTGCTCTGATAGGAACGCCTCAGCCACGGTTTCTTCAGCAATATCCGGGCATCGCCCACCGAAGCAAGCGTAACGAACGGGGCATAGCGGGCGCTGTCGGGATACCAGACAGAAGATCTGGAGGATACGCTGTGAAACGAGACCGGCGAAAGGTCGTTCAGGAATCCCAGATACTGAACCGCCAGCGGCCGGTCGAGGCCCAGTTCGCGGTTTATCGCTTCAACCGAAACCATATCGGCACGCTGGCCAAGCATCATCCGCGCCGGATCGCCGGGCAGCACATTGAAAAGCAGAAATACCAGGGTAATCACTCCAAAAAGCACAAAAAATCCGTAGTACAAACGCTTCAGGATAAATCTGTGCATTCCGGCCGGTTATTGGTTCTCAACAAATTTCTTTTCAAATTCGGCGAACGAGGGAAAGTCATTGTAATGCCATTTGTCAATGACAATGCCGTCTTTCATCAGCAGCAGGCCGGGATTGGCCCTGACCATGGTTTTCAGCGCGATGTCGTCGGCCTGGAAGAAATCGAAGTTCAGATTCAGCGCCGTTTTTATTGAATCCACCTCCGGTTCAAGCGTACTGGTGAGGCCTATAAAACTATAACCCGCCTCGTCGGCCTGCACGGCAAGCTGAGCCGCCTTTTGAAGACCCTTCTGTGCCGACTCCTCCAGATCCCAGCAAACAAGCAGGAACTGATAATCAGGGTTTCTGATGAATACTTCGGTATAGTCATCGCCCTGAAAATCCATAATCTGCAGGTCGTGGCCGTGGAAGGTGTTAGGGTCTTCCACACGCTGTTCCACAAACTCCCACTGCGACATCCAGATGGTATCATCATACGGATAATCGGGCGAGAGGTACTCCCTTATCTCGTCGGTGTATTTGTTTTTGTAGGTAAGATAGTACCGCACCGGTTCCGGATTCTCAACATACATTTTGTTGCCGGTTTTCCAGTCCATAAAGTCCATCATCGGCAGATGGCGGTAACAGTAAATGCTGAGCCCGATGAACAGAAGGGCGGCAACCAGCGCCGTTCCGTACGAAAAGAGATTCCCGAAATGGTCTTTCGTTTTGTTTCTCCAGATAAACAGTATGATGGTAAAGACCATCAGCACAACATTCTTGTAAAAGGTCTGCCAGTTGGTGAGCGTAATGGCATCGCCGAAGCAGCCGCAATCGGGCACCGGGTTGTAGATGGCATCGAAAAAGGTGAGGACGGTGAAAAAGCCCATAATCCCCAGCAGCAGCCAGGCATTCACCTTTGGCTTCAGGTTGAACAGCACCACAACGCCCATCACAAACTCCATGGTACTCAGCAGAATGGAGAGTGTAAGCGCCATCGGCATCATCCATTCGGCATTCCAGGCGATAAAATAGTCTTCAAGGCGGTAAGCCATTCCAAGCGGGTCAATTCCTTTTACAAAGCCTGAAAAGATGAAAACAATTCCGGTAATGAGCCTTGAAATAAAATGTAATACTCGCATTGTCAGTGCATTTAAGTTAAGCGGCAGTGTTTTACAGCATTTCACGAAACCGTTTTCGCCTCACTGAATTTGATCAGGGCAAACACGGCATAATTGATGATGTCGTAATAATTGGCATCCACTCCTTCCGAAATAAAGGTTTTGCCTTTATTATCCTCTATCTGCTTCACCCTCAGCAGCTTCATCAGAATGATATCGGCCAGTGAGCTGATGCGCATGTTGCGCCAGGCCTCGCCGTAATCGTGATTTTTATCCATCATCAGCCCCTTTGCCTGGCTTACATATTTGTTGTAAAGGCTCTCCACAGCGGCGGGATCCATATTCACCTCCTCGCTCTCGCCCAGTTCGAGCTGAATAAGGGCAATGATGGCATAATTCACAATTCCGATAAACTCCACCTCCTCATTTTCATGGATTTTCTGGATGCCTTTGCCCTGAATGCTTCTTATCCGGTTTGCCTTGATGTAAATCTGGTCGGTGAGCGATTCGGGGCGCAGAATCCGCCAGGCAGTGCCGTAATCCTTCATTTTGGTTAAAAATATATCTTTGCAGGCACGGATGGCTGAATCGAATTGCGCCGAAGTATCAGTTGTCATATCTGGTTAATTATTACTTACTTAAAGTTATTTCAATGAAAATTTTGCCCTCATTTTCGCCCGATAAAGGTACAGATTTTTCACAAAATCACTCAATAAGATGCGGATCAATGTATCTTGATCTTTCATTCCCGGTGGTTATGGGGGTTATGAACATCACCGACGATTCGTTTTACGACGGCGGAAGATATCTCTCCGAAGCCGCCGTCCATCGCCGGATTGAAACCATGATTGAAGAAGGCGCTGCCATCATCGACATCGGTGCAGTTTCGACCAGGCCGGGCTCTACAGCCATTCCCGCAGAGTATGAGATTGCCATTCTGCAGCCGGTGATTCAGTGGATTGAAAAGAATTATCCGGACACCCTGATTTCGGTTGACACCTTCCGTTCGCAGGTAGCGCTGTCAGCCGCCGAAAGCGGAGCCCACATCATCAACGACATATCGGGCGGAACCATGGATGAACGGATGGCCGAAACCATGGCAGGCATGGACCTGGCCTATGTGATGATGCACATTCAGGGTACGCCCGAAACCATGCAGATTAATCCGGTTTATGAGGATGTAACCCGTGAGGTGATGCAGTTTTTCGACCGGCAACTGGAAAAATTCACCCTTACCGGAAAATCAAACATCATTCTCGATCCCGGCTTCGGGTTTGGAAAAACCATCGCACACAATTACGAACTGCTGGGCAATCTCGGGGCTTTCAGCCGCTATCCCTACCCGGTTCTGGCCGGCTTGTCGCGCAAATCCCTGATATACCGCAGCCTGAACATCACCCCCGATGAGGCGCTGAACGGAACCACCGTACTGAATACCATTGCGTTGCTCAACGGCGCCAACATTCTCAGGGTACATGATGTGAAACAGGCGGTTGAAACCATAAAATTGATCACAATACTGAAAGAATCCAACCGAAATAATTAAGTTTGCAAAAAAGTAGATTTACCGCTGATGACCGAACTTCTCATCCCTCTGTTTCTCCATATACGAATGCTTGATATCATTGATATCCTGCTGGTTGCATTCCTCCTGTATGAATTGTATAATCTGGTAAAAGGCACCGCCGCCATCAACATTCTGCTGGGGATTGTTGCCATTTTCCTTATGTGGCGGCTGGTGAGGATACTCGAAATGGAGCTGCTCACCGAAATTCTGGGCGCATTTATCAGCGTCGGTTTCATTGCACTTATTGTGGTATTCCAGCCCGAAATCCGGAAGTTTCTCCTGCTGCTTGGCACACCGGCCTTTATCAGGAAAAATCACCGCCGCTTTCTTTTCTGGAGAATTCGCTACACCAACGATGAAAATCTGGATATCGACCCCATTGTTCAGGCTTGCCACAAAATGGCCAATACAAAAACGGGAGCGCTGATTGTAATCGGAAAAATACACGAACTGGAAGAACACATCAGCACCGGCGAAGTGCTGAATGCAAAAATTTCGGAGCAGCTCATCGAGAACATCTTTTTCAAAAACTCACCCCTTCACGATGGTGCGGTAATCATCATAAACAATCAGATCAAGGCGGCAAGATGCATTCTGCCGGTATCGAAAAACCCTGACATTCCGGCACATATGGGACTAAGGCACCGTTCGGCTGTAGGCATTACCGAAAAGTCGGATGCCATTGCGATTGTGGTATCCGAGCAAACCGGAAAAATTTCATGGGTAAAAGAAGGCGTACTGCACCTCGACATTCAGCCGGCAAGGCTTAAAACCCTGCTCGAAGAGGAATTCAACCCCGAAGCCACAGGCGCCCGCAAAAAAGAGATGAGCCGGGTTCCGGAAAGGTAGCAAACCTTATTGTCCGGCCTGCTGCTGTTGAGCGGCACGGGCTTCAAACTCCCTGATCAGCTCTTCGGGCGATTTGCCCAGATTGTTGATGGCTGCCTGGGCATCATCCGCCAGTTCGTGATCGGGGAAGCGCGAAAGGAAATCCTGGTAGGTGCTTAGCGCCTGACCCAGATTTCCCAGCATATTTTCGTAAATGTACGCCTTCAGAAATACCGTTTCAGGGATGCGGTCATACTTCGGGTACTCATTCAGCATGCGGTCAGTCAGCTGCTTTGCCTTCTCGCCCTGGTTCATTCCCATACTCAGGTTGATGGCTTTGTAGAGATAAAACGGAGCCAGCGAATCGGCTGAATGTTTGTCAACATAGGCGAGGTAGGCGTTAAGCAACTCCTCAAGCCGGGCAGGATCGGGGCGTGCTTCCTGGGCGGAGAGCTCCTTTTCAATGTTTTCGATGTTTTTCTGCTCTTTTACCAGCTTTGAGGTGCAAGCAACCATAAAGGTGATGGCAACCAATGCCACAAACGGCACAAATATTCTTTTCATTTCAGATGGGTTATTTCTTTAAATCCGCGCCGCATCTCCGGCCGGCAGGGTTGCGGATTTTAACTGTTAAGCTTTAGATTGTTTTTTCACAAGGGGAAATATCATCCTGTAATCCGTTTTCACCAGGCCTTTGCTTATATCGGTCAGTTTGCGCTTCAGCATTATTTTCCTGATCGGGCTGATTCTGTCAACGAACAGCACCCCTTCGAGGTGGTCATATTCGTGCTGCATCACCCTTGCCATCACACCGGTGATAACCTCGTCATGAAAATTAAAATCCTCGTCGTAATACTGCAATCTCAGTTCGGTTTTGCGGATCACATCTTCTCTGATGTCGGGAATGCTCAGGCACCCTTCGTTGAACGACCACTCCTCCCCTTTCTCCTCGATGATCTGCGGGTTGATAAACACCCGTTTCAGGTTGGTTTCGCCCGGAAAATCCTCGGCATAGGGAGTTGCATCAATCACAAAAAGGCGGATGCTTCTGTTTACCTGTGGTGCGGCAAGCCCGACTCCGTTCGACTTATACATGGTTTCGAACATATCGGCAATAAACTGCTGAAGATCAGGATAATTCTTATCAATATTCTCAGCTTTCTTCCGCAACACCGGATGCCCGTAGGCAACAATTGGCATTATCATTTCAATCTTTCCTTTTTATTTTCTTCAATTATTTATCATCGCTGCTGCCTTCCCCGGCAATGACATGCGCTGAACCGGAACAGATACATTCTTAGCATTCAGCAGGTTGCCGGACTATGCCGGCATTCTGTCATATTCGTCCGCGTCCGAACGACAGCATTTCGAGGTACGACTGCAGCATGATGGCAGCACTTACCATATCAACAATACCCTTATCCTGCCGGTCTTTCTTCTTTGCTCCCGATTCCAGGATGCTTCGCTGCGCCATTTTCGAGGTAAACCGCTCATCAATCCTTTCCAGCGGAATATCAGGGAACTCCTTGCGGAGCTGCCTGACAAAGGGATCAATGAACTTAACCGATTCCGAAGGCCGGTTGTTCATCTGTTTTGGTTCGCCGACCAGCAGCAGATCAACGCGCTCCTTTTTTATATAATCCTTCAGAAAGGCGATGATATCCTTTGAATGAACGGTGGTGAGCGGCGAGGCAATTATCCGGTCTTCGTCGGTAACAGCCAGTCCCACCCGTTTTTGCCCGTAATCAATGGCCAGAATTCTTCCCAAAGTATTGTTGTTTAATAAAAAGCATACGCTTTAGGGCTGCAAAATTAATAATAAAGCCAATAAGATTAAAAAAACACTAACTTTGACGCAATAATAGACTTTAAGATGCAACTGTTGCAACAGACGATAGAGGAAGCCTGGCTCAACCGCAGATTGCTGGAAGAACCCCGTATTCAGGATGCCGTAAATGAAGTGGTCGCCATGCTCGATGCCGGCACTCTCAGGGTTGCAGCACCCGACGGCGCCGGCTGGAAAGTGAATGAATGGGTGAAAAAGGCGGTTATTCTCTACTTCCCCATCCGCAGGATGGAGGTTCTGGAGGCCGGCCCGCTGGAGTTTCACGACAAGATTCCGCTGAAGCGGAACTATCCTGAGCTTGGCGTGAGGGTGGTGCCCCACGCCGTTGCCCGCTACGGCTCATACCTGGCTCCCGGTGTGATTATGATGCCTTCGTATGTGAACATCGGTGCCTATGTTGACAGCAACACCATGGTGGACACCTGGGCAACCGTTGGCTCATGCGCCCAGATTGGAAAAAATGTGCATCTTTCGGGCGGCGTTGGCATCGGCGGAGTTCTCGAACCGGTGCAGGCATCGCCGGTGATCATCGAAGACAACTGCTTTATCGGATCGCGGAGTATTGTGGTGGAAGGGGTAAGAATCGGCCATGAAGCGGTACTCGGCGCCAATGTGGTGATTACAAAAAGCACCCGCATCATCGATGTTTCAGGCAGCAATCCCGTTGAATACAAAGGCTTTGTACCGCCGAGATCAGTGGTAATTCCGGGCTCGTACCCGAAAAAATTCCCCGCCGGTGAATATCAGGTCTCCTGCGCCCTGATTATCGGAAGCAGAAAGGAATCGACCGACCTGAAAACTTCGCTGAACCACACCCTGCGTGAATACGGATTGCAGGTGTAAGCATCCAGGCTATTCAGACAACCATTTTCAAGCATCCGGATCGTGAAAAAAGTGCCTAAAAAAATACTGATTATCCAAACCGCATCCATTGGCGATGTCATCCTCTCGACAGCCCTTGCCGAGACGCTGCACAAGGCGTTTCCGGATGCGGAAATCAGTTATCTTGTCAGAAAAGGCTATGATTCGCTGTTTCACAACCATCCCTTTATCCGCAATGTCTTTGTCTGGGATAAGAAAAGGATGAAGTACTGCAAACTGCTGAGCCTGATCGGGCAGGTAAGGCGCATGAAGTTTGATGTGGTGGTTAATGTGCAGCGGTTTGCCTCTTCGGGGCTTATCACCGCACTTTCGGGTGCTCCGGTAAAGTCCGGCTTTGTCAAAAATCCGCTCTCTTTCCTGTTTACCAGAAAATCGGAACACCGCATCGACATCCACGACAATCCGGAGCATGAAATTGTCAGAAATCACAGGCTAATCGCCGATCTGGTTCCGGGCAAACCCCTGAAACCCAGGCTATACCCGTCGGACGCCGATTTTGAAACCGCAAAACACTGGGCACGGAAAAGATTCATCACCATTTCGCCGGCTTCTCTCTGGTTTACAAAGCAGTATCCCCAAGACAAATGGGTTGATTTTATCAACAACATATCGGACGACATCGAGGTTATATTGCTGGGTTCGGCCGCCGACAGTGAATTGTGCGCGCGGATATCCGGCAAGTCGAATCATGAAAACATCATCATCCTTACGGGAATCTTTACCCTGCTTCAATCGGCGGCACTGATGAAGTATGCGCTGATGAATTATACCAACGACTCGGCGCCCATGCATCTGGCCTCGGCCATGAATGCACCGGTGGCAGCGGTCTATTGCTCCACCGTTCCGGCATTCGGCTTCGGGCCTTTGTCGGATGAATCGCATATCATCGAAACAACCGAAGAGCTGCCGTGCAGGCCCTGCGGCCTCCACGGATATAAAAGCTGCCCGCTGGGGCACTTTAATTGTGCATTAAACATCCACACGGAACAACTCCTTAACATCTTACCGACAGATGCAAGAAAAGATAAAAGAAGAAATTGAGAAGGCTGTAAAAGTCATGAAAAACGGAGGCATTATCCTCTATCCCACAGATACGGTCTGGGGAATTGGCTGCGATGCCCTGAACGCAAAAGCAGTTGAAAAAATATATAAGATTAAAAAAAGGTCTGAATCAAAAAGCCTGATTATACTGCTGAACAACTACGAAGATCTGGAAAAATACATCCCCAGAATTCCCGATATAACCATTGACCTGATCAGCAGCCTCAGCAAGCCGGTAACTGTAATCTACGACAGTTCACAGAATCTGCCCAGGAACCTCTCCGCACCCGATGGAACCATAGCCATCAGGGTAGTAAAAGACGAATTCTGCCGGGACCTGATCAGTGCGCTTGGACATCCTATTATTTCAACCTCTGCAAACATCTCGGGCGAACCCACGCCTCTGGTACACAGCCAGATATCGGAAGAAATCAGTAAACAGGTTGACTATTGCGTTCAACTTTTCCAAGATCAGTTTAACCAGGCAAAACCCTCAACCATCATCCGGCTGTTCAGTGATGGCAACTATGAGGTAATCAGGGATTAACAAAACAACAAATCCGGTAACTTTTACCGGTAGAATCATCCTCTGTTATTCATTTCAAACCATTACTGCGGGGATGGGGCAAAACGCGCCATCGCCTTATGCTCCAGCCTTTCCGACCATTCGCAAAATCAGCGGAAATTACAATCATCATTACCTTCTTTTTGGTTTGAACAAACCTATGCATAGGTTGTTATATGGTCTGTAATTCCAATTCGGACTATTTGATATTAAATTAACACAATGGAAAGAACCAAATCCTTCGGAATCAAGACTACCGATAAAGAAACCCTAAAGAACTGGTATTATCTGATGTCGCTTGGCCGCAAGCTCGACGACCGCGCCCCCAATTACCTGAAACAGGCGCTGGGATGGTCATACCACGCTCCCTATGCGGGCCACGACGGCATTCAGCTGGCCATTGGTCAGGTTTTCGAAAAAAATATCGACCACCTTTTCCCCTACTACAGGGATATGCTTACCGCCATTTCATGCGGCATTACCGCCGAGGAGATCATCCTGAACGGCATTTCAAAAGCAACCGATATTGCCAGCGGCGGAAGGCACATGTCGAACCACTTTGCCAAGCCGGCATGGAACATCCACAATGTATCTTCGGCAACCGGCAACCATACGCTGCATGCCGTAGGCGTTGCCCGTGCCATGAAGAGATATGGCGCCAAAGCCGTAGCCATCAGCTCGCAGGGTGAATCATCGACCAGCGAAGGCTATGTTTATGAGGCCATTAACGGAGCTACCAACGAGAAACTGCCCGTGATTTTTGTCTTCCAGGACAACAACTACGGCATTTCAGTTCCCAAACGCGACCAGACTGCCAACTGGCGGGCTGCCGATAACTTCAGGGGGTTCAAAAACCTGAAGATTATCCACTGCGACGGCAAAAATGTGTTCGATTCGATGAACGCCATGACCGATGCAAAGGCTTATGCCCTTGAACATCAGATGCCGGTGATTGTGCATGCTTCCACCATCAGGATTCATTCGCACTCGAACTCCGACAAACACGAGCTCTACCGCGATGAAAACGAGCGCTTCTGCGCACTGGCCAGCGATCCGTTCGACCGCTACCGCAAAACCCTGATTCTGTCGGGACGCGTTAGCGAAGCCGAACTCGATGAACTCGACAAAAAGGCAAAGGAAGAGGTATCGAAGGCGCATAAGAAAGCGATGGCGGCACCCAATCCAGATCCTGCCAGCATCTTCAACTTTGTACTTCCGGAGCCCTACCCTGCTTCAAAATATCCCGATGGCACCCACAACCTGCAATCGGGCGAGAAATTGAAGCTGATTCAGGCGCTGAACGAAACGCTGAAAGCAGAGTTCCGCCACAATCCCGATACCTATCTATGGGGGCAGGACATCGCCAACAAAGACAAGGGCGGCATTTTCAATGTAAGTAAAGGCATGCAGCAGGAGTTCGGCATAGAAAGGGTTTTCAACGCACCCATTGCCGAGGACTTCATCGTGGGCACTGCCAACGGAATGAGCCGCTTCAGCAAGAAAATCAGAATTGTGATTGAAGGCGCTGAGTTTGCCGACTACTTCTGGCCTGCAATGGAGCAGTTTGTAGAGCTCACCCACGACTACTGGCGCAGCAACGGCGCTTTCGCACCTAATGTAACCGTGCGCCTGGCTTCGGGAGGATACATCGGAGGCGGCCTCTACCACTCGCAAACCATTGAGGGAGCGCTGGCTACCTTCCCGGGTATCCGCATCGTTTATCCCTCGTTTGCCGATGACGCCGCCGGACTACTCAGAACCTCCATCCGCTCCGAAGGGCCCACCATGTTCCTTGAGCCTAAGGCGCTCTACAACGATCCGCTGTCGGAGACTTACATCCCCGATGATTTCGAGGTACCGTTCGGAAAGGCACGCGTACGCCGCACAGGCACCGACCTGAGTATCATTACCTACGGAAACACCACGCACATGAGCCTGGCAGTTGCCGAACGCATTGCAGCCGAATCGGGCAAAAGCATTGAGGTAGTGGATATCCGTTCGCTGATTCCCCTCGATAAGGAAGGAATTCTGAACTCGGTAAAAAAGACCGGCCGCGCACTGGTGGTTCACGAAGACAAGGTATTCTCCGGCTTCGGAGCTGAAATTGCAGCCATGATTACCGACGAGGCATTTACTTTCCTGGATGCACCCGTTAAGCGGGTAGGATCGACCTTTACTCCTATTGGCTTTAACACCATTCTCGAAAGAGCCATTCTTCCGAACGAGGATAAGATCTACAAAGCAGCAAAGGAGATTCTGGAATTCTGATATAGACAATGGATTTTGAACCTGTAAACGGATCCGCTTTTTTGGGGTCCGTTTTTTATTTGCAAAGCGGTGATGCCGGTTAATTGATTTTGTGATTATCAGGGCAATATTAAAAATTCATTAAAAAAACCTACCTTTGCAGTGAAAATAAGTCAAAACTTAAACGGTTCAAAATGAAAAAATTAACTTTAATCTTAATGACAGCCGTTATGATAACAGCTTGTAATTCAGGGCAGGAGAAAGCAACTGTCGCTGATAATCCTTTCTTTACCGAATACAATACACCTTTTGGTGTTCCGCCTTTCGACCAGATTAAGAACGAGCATTTTGTTCCGGCCATTGAAAAGGGAATTGAAGAGCAGAATGCAGAGATTGCCGCCATCATAGACAATCAGGAGGCTCCTGACTTCGAAAACACCATTGCCGCAATGGATGCCAGCGGCGAACTTTTAAGAAAAGTTACCGGTGTTTTCTACAACTTCAACTCTTCGAATACCAGTGAAGAACTTCAGGCAATTGCCAAAGAGGTTGCTCCGAAGATGTCGGCCCACTACGACAACATCTCGCTGAATCCCGGGCTTTTCAAGAGGGTACAGGAAGTTTATGAAAACCGCAACTCACTGAATCTTACCGGCGAACAGGCCATGCTGCTTGAGGATACCTATAAAAACTTTGTAAGAGGCGGCGCCGCGCTCGACAGCGCCGATCAGGCCCGTTTCCGCGAAATCAATCAGCAGCTTTCGCTGCTTACCCTTCAGTTCGGTGAGAATGTGCTGGCCGAAACCAACGCTTTCAAACTGGTAATTGACAATGAGGCTGACCTCGAAGGGCTGCCTCAGGGGCTGATCGATCAGGGCGCTGAAACCGCCAAAGCCGCCGGCATGGAAGGCAAATGGGTGTACACCCTCCACAACCCGAGCATCATGCCTTTCCTGCAGTACTCGGCAAAACGCGAACTGCGCGAAAAAATCTACAACGCCTACATTAACCGCGGCAACAACAATAACGACAAGGACAACAAAAACCTGATCGCAGAGATTGCGGCGCTGCGTCTTGAGCGCGCCAATATGCTTGGTTATGAGAGCCATGCAGCCTATATCCTTGAAAGGAATATGGCAAAGGATGCCGCAAGCGTTAACAATCTGCTCGACAAGCTGTGGGCACCCGCGCTGAAGCGTGCAAAAGGTGAGGTAAAACAGTTGCAGGCCATCATTGATAAGGAAGGCGGCAACTTCAAGCTACAGCCGTGGGACTGGAGCTACTATGCCGAGAAAGTCCGCAAGGAGCTGTACGATCTGGATGAAGAGCAGTTGAAGCCGTATTTCCCGCTGGAGAATGTTAAGCAGGGTATCTTTACCGTTGCCGGAAATCTCTACGGAATCACCTTTACCGAGCGTAAGGACATCCCGGTCTACCACCCCGATGCAGTGGCATACGAAGTGAAGGAAGCCAACGGCGATCACATCGGCGTACTGTATATGGACTTCCACCCGCGCGAAAGCAAACGCGGAGGCGCATGGATGAGCAGCTACCGCAAACAGTATGTGAAAAACGGCGAACAAGTGAGCCCGGTAATTACCATTGTTACCAACTTCACCAAACCTACCGCCAACGCACCTTCGCTGCTTACCTTCGACGAAGCCAGCACCTTCTTCCACGAGTTTGGCCACGCCCTCCACGGACTGCTCTCGAACTGCAACTACTACAGCCTGAGCGGCACCTCCGTTCCCCGCGACTTTGTGGAACTACCTTCACAAATTATGGAAAACTGGGCTTCGGAACCCGAAGTGCTGAAACTCTATGCAAAACACTATCAGACCGGTGAGGTGATTCCCGATGAACTGATTGACAAAATGCAGAAAAGCGCCGTATTCAACCAGGGCTTTGCCACCGTTGAGTATCTGGCAGCATCTTTGCTCGATATGGGCTATCACAATATGACCACAAACAACATTAAGGATGTAAGCGAGTTTGAAGCCTCGACACTGGCACGCATCGGACTGATTCCCGAGATCACCTCGAGGTACCGCAGCACCTACTTCAGCCATATTTTCAGCGGCGGATATTCGTCGGGCTACTACAGCTACATCTGGTCGGCAATTCTGGATGCGGATGCATTCGAAGCCTTTAAGGAAAACGGACTGTTCGATCAGAAAACCGCTGCAGCCTTCCGTCAGAATGTTCTGGAACGCGGCGGAACCGAAGATCCGATGACCCTTTACAAGAAATTCAGAGGCGCCGAACCCGACATCAAACCGCTGCTCAAACGCAGGGGATTGCTTGAAAGCTAAGAAACTCACCCTATCAATGATAAACAGGGCTGCAGCCAAACTGCAGCCCTGTTTGTTTTTTGAATAACCATAATGCGGTAAGCCGGATACCCATCCTGTCGTTAAACGGCAGGCGGGCTTCCCTGCTCTTTGCCGGCATCTTCCTTTCGCAGGGTTTTAAACTTCAGAATATGAACGGTAACTGCAAGTCCGATGAATGCCAGTCCGGCACGAAGCCACAAGTAAGGCGGAGAGAAGAAATATGAGGAGCTTATGGTAAGCCACAGAAATGTAAGGCTGTAAACCTTGTTCCAGAGGGTAATGCCGTGGCCTGATTTGTAGTTCCGGATATAAGAGCCCAGAAAGCGGTTGTACAGCACCCAGTGGTTCAGCCTTTTGGATGAGCGCATAAAGCACCACGACGAGAGCAGCAAAAACGGCGTGGTTGGCAATAGCGGAACAAAAACACCCACAAAGCCAAGAATGGCCGACACAATTCCCACTATAATCAGCAGGATGCGGACCGCAGGATTGCGCCGGCTTATTTTATCTTTTTCAGAGAAACTATTCTCCATTCAAATGCAACTATTGGTTGATTATTGGC
>LUZO01000322.1 GCA_001603685.1 Bacteroidales bacterium Bact_23 | reverse complement strand
TTATAAAACTGTCGGTACTATCTATGGTAAAAGTATTGATTTTCCGTGAATGAATTGCAGTAACAACCGCCAACAACAATGATTTTTATACTTTAATTTTCCGGAAAGGCTTTTTTTTCGTATTCTTGACAGAAATTTTATCACAAGACGACATCATGGCGAGAAAATTCAAAATCCCTCACACTTATGTAATTATCTTCTCCATCATTGTGGTTGCTGCCGTTTTCACCTGGTTTGTGCCGGGCGGCAGTTTCGAACGGGAGACCATAATCACCTCGGGCGGCGAAAGCGAAGTGATCGTAGCCAACTCATTCCAGTACACCGAGAATGCGCCGCAAACCTGGCAGATTTTCTCGGCATTTTACAAGGGATTTGTCAGAACCCCAAAAATCATTGTATTTATTCTGATTCTTGGCGGCGCTTTCTGGATTCTAAACGAGAGCAAAGCCATCGATATGGGGGTTTATGCTTTTCTGGAAAAGAGCAACCGCTTCAACAAATACCGGGTAATCCGTTTTCTGGGCGTCAACAACATCATCATCACTTCGGTTATGCTGATTTTCAGCTTCTTCGGCGCCATTTTCGGCATGAGTGAGGAGACCATTGCCTTTGTCATCATTTTTGTGCCCATGGCCATCACCATGGGTTACGACTCCATTGTGGGGGTAAGTATGTGTTTTGTTGGTGCGGGGCTGGGATTTGCCGGCTGCCTCATGAATCCGTTCACCCTGGGAATCGCACAGGAGATTGCGGGCATTCAGCTTTTCTCGGGCCTGGAGTACCGCTTCCTGATCTGGATAGTCGTGAATATTGTGGGTATAGGATATGTTTTGTGGTACGCCGCCCGGGTGAAGAAGAACCCCGAGCGTTCGATTGTTTACTCAAACGACGCCTACTGGCGTGAGCACAGCGCCAAGGCCAACACCCAGATTTCGGAAAAATCGGTTGGCTCAACCTGGTTCGCCTACTTTGCCATACTGGCAGCCATCACAGCAAGCGCCATCATCTTCCCCCTGAATCAGATCAAGCTGGGAGCAGGCGCATTTACCATCCCGGCACTTCCGGTTATGGCCGTTCTTTTTGCCGTTACCGGTTATATGGCAGCGAAAAAATCGGTTCAGGCATTTGTACTCAACATTCTGATTTTCACCATTCTATTTCTGGTAATCGGTGTAACCGGCTTTGAATGGGGGCTGCTCGAACTGGCGGCACTGTTCTTCGCCATGGCACTTGCCGCTGGCGCATCAATGGGCAAGGATGCCAACGAGATCACCAAATCGTTCATTACCGGAGCAAAGGATATCATGTCGGCCGCCCTCGTGGTGGGACTTGCCGGCGGAATTATCGTAATTCTTGAAGACGGAAAAATCATTGATACCATTCTCTACAGAATCTCCAATTCCATTGCAGGAACCGGCAAAATCACCACCCTTACCATGATGTACGCCTTCCAGTCGGGACTGAATATGATCATCACCTCGGGAACCGCCAAGGCAGCGCTTATCATGCCGATCCTCAGAGATATCTCGGATATGGTAAGCCTCTCGAAACAGGCTACGGTAACCGCTTTCCACATCGGCGACGGCTTTACAAACATGATTACCCCGACTTCGGGCGTGCTGATCGGCGTACTCGAAATTGCCCGCATCCCGTTCAACAAGTGGTTCAGCTGGGGCTGGAAACTGATTCTTGTACTGGTAATTCTGGGATGGCTGCTGCTGCTTCCAACCGTGCTTGTTCCGCTTACAGGGTTCTGATAATCAACCATTAACCGGCTTTATGAAGCACTTTTTTACAACCGCCTGCCTGCTGTTTGCGCTGGCAACAGGGGCCCGGGCGCAAAGCCTGCCTGCCACTCCTGCACAGTCCGAAGGGTTTAAAACCATCTCGGAATATGGCGAGATTGTAGCTTTTTTGAACGAAATCAGCGCTTTTGCCGATGTCAGAGTCATCGGCAGTTCAGTTCAGCAGCGGAATATTTATGCGGTTGAATTCCCTAAAGGAAGTTTTGGCAAGGATACCGGAAAGCTGAAGGTTTTGATTTTTGCCCAGCAGCATGGCAATGAACAGTCGGGCAAGGAGGCAGTGCTTCTGCTGATTTCCGAACTTTCAAAACCCGGATACCGGCATCTGTTTGAGCAGATTGACCTTGCCGTTATTCCTCAGATAAACCCTGATGGCGGCGAACTTAACCAAAGAAGGAACGCCAAAAGCACCGATCTGAATCGTAATCACCTGATACTCACCGAGCCGGAAACACAGTCATTGCATGCATATTTCGACAGGAATCACTTCGATATGACCGTGGATGTGCACGAATACTCCCCTTTTGGCGACAGCTGGATGAAATACGGTTACCGGAAAAATGCACAGGTAACCTTCGGGGCGCTTACCAACTACAATATTGGCGGCAATATTCGTGGTTTTGAGAAAAAAACGGCTCTTCCCTTTGTGATGAAGGAGGTGGCTTCCAAGGGTTACACAACATTTGAGTACTGCCCCGGAGGGCCTCCCGGCGTGGATTACATCCGCTTCAGCACCTTCGATATCAACGACGGGCGGCAAAGTTTCGGGAGCCAGGGAGTCCTCTCCTTTATTCAGGAAGGGATGAACGGTGAGGATATGTTTACCGATAATCTCGAAATCCGTGCAACCAGCCAGCTATCCGGACTGATGGGCTTTCTCCGTTTTGCAAAAGAGAATTCCGTAGAAATCAGAGAGTTGGTCAGACAGGAAAGAGCGCTGATCAGCTCGAAAACCGAAGGTTCAGAAGTATGCATACAGGCCGTTCATAAAAGCGATGGAACCATCCTGCCATTACCGCTGGTTAACATCAGAACCCTGAAAGACACCACCGTCAATGTTAGTGATTTCAGGCCGGTAGTGCATTGTTTGAAAAATGTAGAAGCGCCCTTTGCCTATCTGATTCCGAAAGGTGATAAAATGCTGGTGCAATGGATTGAAACCATGAACTTTGAAACCCTCAGCAAAATAAAGAAAGGAAAATTTAATTTTTCAACGAAGCAGATCACCGGCTTTTACAGCGTTGATTTTGAAGACGATACCATTCAATTGCCGCAGACAGTTGCCAGGCCTTCCGGGAAATTCAATCTGAAAGAGTATATCATACTGCCGGTCAATCAGTTGAAAGGCAGGATAATGGTTCAGGCGCTTGAACCGGAATCCATGATTTCGCTGGCAACCTATCCGCAATTCACTTATCTTACGGAGAACAGAAGCATCTACCCCATACTTACGGTCAGCAGAAAGAAGTAGTTTTCAGGGGAGCATGAATTGCCTGAATAATTGAGGCAGGAGCGCGACATAGTGGAGCATGAAATGATACGCTGCGGCGGAGTAGAAAGTAAGAGGTAAAAAGGCACAGGTTTATCGCCCAAGACGGGGAAAGTATTCAGCCCCTGCCCCCTTCGGTCGCAAAAAACCAAAAGACACGGATTTAGTTACAAAAAATTAAATTTCAATAACTTACATTTACTGCATAATAATTATATCCGGATAAAATCCTTGTTGATTTTTCTGATCACTTCATTGCCAATATCAAACTCTTTGGCATATTTTTCAAAATTAGCAACGGCATCCGCTACCGCTTCTATCAGCGATTTAAAGTCCTGAATATCATTATTCCGGCCCACCTTTTCAAGATCAGCGCGGGTAATGTCTTCATTCTTGCCATTTATGGTCAATGAATGGCGGTTATAATAGGCCGGGGCATCCAGATCAACACTAAATGTTACATCATACGCCGGCGATAATCTCCATACTCCCTGCCTGTCCATCATAAAAGAAAAATTCTTTGAATGGTCATCCACATTCCGGGCTATCACATTGAAAAGCATCCGCAGATACATTTGCCGGCTATCCTTGTACGGCATATTCAACCTCCTGATTACACCAAAGATATCTTCATAACTATCACCCGGCGGTGACATTGCAGCCAGGGTTTGGATATGGATTTTCTCATTTCCGTTCCGGTCGAACCGTTGAGTCAGAAAATGTGTAACCTTTCCGAATGATCTCAATTCGGAGGGCATCATATTAATTCCAGCGTCTGCAGCCATCAGATAGTAAACATATTCCAGTTTTGCATAAGGATAGACCGAGTTATCGTCATACTTGAGAATATAATGCTGAAACCCATCCGGAATCATTCCCTGGCCGGAAAGTACTTCACCCGTAGTTTTATTCAGCGCAATAATAGCTTTCGGCCGTTTCCCTCCGGGCGAGGAACTTATCTTTACCAAATCCTGCCACAAAACAGACTGTTCCCGGGTCAGGATGGTTGCTTCCCACTCTGTCAGTACTTCTCTGGCAAATTCGTATAATTTTTGAACATCAATCGTAAATGCTGAATTATCTCCCAGGTTATAGGCAGGTTCAAACTCCAGCGCGCCAATTGCCCGACTTCCGATAAAAGATAAATGATCAACCGGGGTTATCTTTTTCGATGAAATATTATTGTCGCGCAGCCATGCCTGAAAAAGCGAACTTCCCCACCTGTCAGGCAACGAATCCGCTATCATGGGCGGTAGTCCATGATATAATTCATCCATATTGCCAATCCAGGGCATTTGCTTCTGACTGCGCGGCGAATAAATGGACATAGTAAGCGGAGCAATATCCAGATTCTGCTGAAGAAATAAGGGCTCGTATTCAAAAACAGCAGCACCGGCTTTTTTATCCCACGACAGGTAACCCACATCCATGCCCCATAACTTTACCTTTACCACATTTGTTTCCATAACTTACAATTTGCTTTGCTTTTTAAACAATGTCCGCGGGCTTTCAGGAAGCTCCGGCAATAATTTATCAATCTCCTCTAGGCAATCAATTGCGCGAAGCAGCCGGATAAATGAAGAAAGAGTAATCCCGGTGGACGAGCCGTTCTCAAATGAACTGATGGTGAACACACTTAGCCCTGATTTCCCGGCAACCTCCTTCTGCGTATAACCCATCCGTTTCCGGTAGTTGCCATACTTTGCCCCCAATTCCCGGATAAAATCGCTCCCTGATTTCTGGTATAAATCGGTGTACATATTTCAGGCTTTTACTTCATGCAAATATAGTTAAATCTATAGTTATATCAAAATATAAGTTATTTTATAGATTTATCTATACTTTCTCTA
>LUZO01000321.1 GCA_001603685.1 Bacteroidales bacterium Bact_23 | reverse complement strand
CGCTCAACCACCGTCAGGTACCGGCAGGAGCCTCAGGCATCGGCAGGAATCTCAAGCTTTGTCAGGCCGCTACTTTTTACTTTTATCTTTATACTTTAGTCTTTTTACTTTTATCTCCGCCGCGGCGGATTACTTTAGTCTCCTGCCTCCTCATTTACCGACAACCTCAGCAGCTCCGTTTCGAGCAGGGGATGCAGCCTGTTGTTGATGGTGGTTATTTTCCGAAGAAGCATCTTCACCGCTTCGGGATCGGCAGAGCCGTTATTGCTCTTCTCCAGTTTGCTAAGAATCTCCTGAGCCTGGCTTACTCCCATATGTCCGTAGCTGGTAAGCAGCTTGTGTGCCAGCAGGCTTATCGCTTCGTAGTCGCCGGCTTCGCTGAACTCCCACAGCTCCTTGACGGCCAGTTGCGAGGTATGGAAAAACGAGCGGATAATGCTTGCAAGCTGTTCGGGATTTCCGGAGGCGAATCTCTCCGCCTGCTTCAGGTCGTACAGTCCGCCGGGTACCACCTCTTCGGGCTCTCCGGGGGCCGGCACCGGAATCACATTCGCCAGGTAGTGCGCAATTACCGACAGAAATCCCTGCTCGCTGAATGGTTTCTGCAAAACTTCATTAAATCCCGCTTCAAGATATCTGGGGTTATAGCGGTCCACTTTGGCTGCGGTGAATGCAATCACCGGAAGCAGTTCCACACGCGGGTTTCCGTGCGCCCGGATATACTTTACCAGCTCGATGCCGCTGATTTCGGGCATCTGAACATCGGTCATCACAATATCAAACTCCTGGCGGTCGAGGATATCCATCGCCTGTCTGCCATCGGAGGCCACTTCCACGATCATTCCCTGGTTTTCGGCTATGATTCTGGCCAGCAGGATATTAAACACATCGTCGTCCACCAGCAGGATGCGGTGGTTTTCGAGGCTCACCTCTTTTGTCAGCCTGATCTCGGTCTCCTTTTCGGGGATGCGGTCGGAGATGGGGTAGGGGATGCGCACGGTGAATACGGAGCCCACTCCCGGTGTGCTGGTTACGGTAATATCGCCGTTTTGCAGGCGTGCCAGCCTCCGGCTGATGGCCAGCCCCAGGCCCGAGCCGCCGAACTGCCGTGCCAGCGAGCTTTCCACCTGCCTGAAATCGCCGAAAATCTGCTCATATTTATCTTCCGGAATGCCGATTCCGGTATCATGGACCTCAACGATGGCTTCGCAAATCCCCTCTCTGCACTCGATGTTGCAAAGAATGGTAACCGAGCCTTTTTCGGTGAATTTGATTGCATTGCTCATCAGGTTATACATAATCTGCCTGAGCCTCAGCGGGTCGCCTTCCAGCACCACATCGCTGCCCTGATTGCACACGGCATCGAATTCAAGGCCTTTCTCCAGCGCAGTTACCCTGAATGTAAGGATCACATCTTCAAGAACATCGCTAAGGCGGAAGGGGATTTCCTCGAGTTGCAGCTTTCCCGATCCCATCCGGCTAAGGTCGAGGATATCGTTCACGATTTCGAGCAGATGTCTTGACGACCGTCTGACGGCGCCCAGGTATTCGCGCTGCACCTTATTCAGCGGGGTGTGGATCAGTTGATCCGAAAATCCGATGATGGAGCTGAGCGGGGTGCGGATTTCGTGGCTCATATTGGCGAGGAAATCCTCCTTTACCCTTGCCAGCTCCTGCGATTCGCGGGTGGCTCGTATCAGTTCGCGGCGGAACTTGTTCCCCCGGCTGATTCCCCGGAAGATCAGGAAAACGAAGAACGGAATCAGTACCAGTGCAAGGATGGAGATGCCGCCGATAACCAGAATGGAGTGGGTGGCTGCATCTTCAGCCTCCTCCACCCTGACTTTGGCAAGCTGCATCTGTTGCCGTTCAAGCTGTTTGAAGATGACCATCACCTGGTCGATGATCAGTGAGCTGTTACGCAATAGGTTCAGTTCCTGTTCTTTAAGAAGATTGTATTCCTTTACTTCGCGCAGTTTTACCGCCGAAAGCGCCTGTTTTACATTCCTGTAGAGCAGCGAATCGTTGTGTCGGAAAACGGCGGTATCGGTAACCATGCGGGTAGTGGCCACTACGGCCGGTTTCACTTCCTGTTCAATCACTTCCGGCTCCTGCTTTTTCACAAACAGCTTCTTCACCTTATTGAACAGTCCCTGCGGCTCTTCTCCGGAGCGGCTTATTATGCGTGTTGTAGCGGGGATGGTATCAAAAACGGTGACGATGGTGGTGGAAGCCCTGAGCTGGCGCGGGGTGGTATCGGCCGGTGCCGACCGTATGCGTGAGTAGGCTTCGCTGACAAAATCGAATTTTTCGCGTCGCGCCTTTACCTTCAGATAATCGTCGATCATGCCGTGCCGTTGTTTCAGCAGGCTCGACACACTGTCGAGGCGAGTTGCCTTTGACAGGTTGTTGCCGGCCTCCTTTCGCAGCGAATCCAGCTTCACCTCCACCGAATGGGTAAGGTCGGCATACAACTCAAACGATTCGGGATCGCCGGTAAGGGCAAAAATGCGGATATTGTTTTCGGCTTCCGACAGAAAGGCCAGCAGGTCGCGAAGTTTGTTCAGTTCGTCGTCGGGTTGGGTCAGTGTGGTTACCGTATCGCTCAGCACACGGGCGTTCTGTTTCACCATATATCCGGCGGCAGCCACCGCAATAAGTGCGATGGTAAATCCAAGGGCTACCTTTACCTGAAGGCCGCGCGGTCGCTTTCGGCTGATTTTCTCCACTGACATAAGGCAAAAGTAGTGATTTGTTTAATTTCTTTTAAGGATACGCCCGGTCGTTAACCGTTCATTTTTATATAGAAACAAAATTTTACCCCGAAGGTTTTCAGCGGTGGTTTCGACTGGAGTTAAGATTGGCTGCACCGGCGAGGGTGCCGGCCGGGGATTTTTCCTTTGTCTGGCGGCGAATCACCTCACCCCCCGCCCTCTCCTGAAGGATAGGAGGCTATCGTTCATTGAATCAAGGTATTACAAGGGTTTGGCAGATCCCTCCTTCGTCGGGATGACCGTGTCTTTTATGTGAAAAGGGGGGCGTATTGGGCGGCGCAGCCGCCCAATACGCCCCCCTTTTTTTTAACGCGCAAATCGTCATTTCGAGCGTAGCGCGCCGTGCCGAGCGAAGTCGAGGAAAGAAATCTTTTTACCGCCTACGGCGAATTTGAGTTCGCCTCGGCGGATGATTCCCACCTTTGGCTGGATATCACCTCACCCCCCCGCCCTCTAGTGAAGGAGAGGGAGCTATCGTTCATTGAATCAAAGTTTTACAAGGTTTTAGTTGATTGTATTTTCAATGGAGAGATGGGAGGGATGGTAATTGGCGGTGAGAAGGAGTGTATTTTTCAATTTTCAAATTCAAACAGATGGGGCCTTCTGAAAATGGCGTAAAAAAAAACAGGCAGCGAAAAACGAGAAGAAGAAACGCCTGCTTTTTGCGTCCGGCTTTGGGCAGCGACTGAAGTACATACGCGCCGGGCAGAGGGAGCCGGTGTCAACCTCGTTTATTCCCTGCCAAAACCGCTCGCCTGTTTTTAGCCATTTTCAGGCAGCCTTGATCTTTTGGTACTTTTGGATCAAGCCAAAAGTACGGGAAGAAAAAAGGGGGGACTCGCCAAGAAAAAAGAACTGACGGTGGGGGAGGGGTGGATGTCTGCGGTGGTTCACCTATTGTTCATTGAATCTAAGTATTACTTGGGTTTGGCAGATCCCTCCTTCGTCGGGATGACGAGTAAATCGGAAGGGAGGAAGAGGTTGAAATGGGCGGCGCAGCCGCCCATTTCAACCTCCCCATTTTAAACACTAGCAGTGTCATTTCGAGCGAAGCGCGCCGTGCCGGGCGAAGTCGGGGTGAGAAATTCCAGCACCGCTGGAGCGAGGTGCTTTCCCTGACCTGCATACGATAATGCCGTCCCTCCGGGACTAACGCGCTGACTTGTGTGTTTCTCTGACTTCCTACCTCTTACTTCTTACTTCTTACTTCTTACTTCCTACTTCTTACTTCTTACTTCCTACTTCCTACTTCTTACCTCTGACCTCCGTCCGCCGCGGCGGAGCCGGAAACAAAAAAATCAGCCACCCATTACGGATGGCTGATTCCGGCATGCATCAGCATTGTGGTTAATTGAGGCTATACACGGTAAGATATTCCCACTCGCGGTTCAGCTCCAGAAAGCGGACCACCGCCGGATGTGACGGTCTTACACGAAATCCGTTAAGTACGGCGTAGTGCATCCCATGAAGGATAAGATCCGAGGCAAGCCCTTTTCCCCTGTGGACTCCCGGAACATAGGCGCTGTAAAAATCGAGCACTTTACCTTTGCGGCGATACGCTAAATATGACTCCAAGCCTTCAAGATTGATGACAAACTTATCGCCTGTGTTAATAATACTGTTTTTCATTTCTTTGATAGTTTCTGGCATAAAACTTATTATTATCGTCTGAAATACCCGGTAAAGGTACAACAGGATTTTCCGGATTGTACACCCCAAAATGCAAAATAAGTATAAATACTACCCCCGCATAATCAGCCTGTTACCCTTATCTATATTGATAATCAGCTATAAAGAAAAATTCAAAAGTCATGTATGATAAATGCATATGAGGCCCGCCGGTTATTAAACTGCCCGGAAATATCCGTTTCAATGAATTATACCGGTTGGAAAAATAAAACAGATCAGAATAAACTCCGCTAATTGTTCTGAATATTTTAATCACCGGCAAAAACGATTGTAAATGCAATTCGCATAATTCTCCGGAATTATGCTTTCTTTCAGATTCAGAAGTTTGTAGAAGGCAGGCTCTTAAGGTTTTGGGATCAGGAATTCTGGAAATTGGAAATCAGCCCGCCGTGGCGGATTAAATCTTAGAAACCTTAGAAATTAGTCCGCCGCGGCGGATTAGAACTTAGATCTTGTCTGTTATTTCAACCGGCAGTCTCCCTCAACCCTCAATCCCGTATAGCTTCATCTTATTATACAGCGTTTTTCTGTCGATATTCAGCATTTGGGCGGCTTTGGTCTTATTGAAGCGCACCTTTTCCAGCACGCTGATGATGGTTGATTTCTCGTGGGTTTCGGCCAGCGATTTCAGGTCGGTGGTGGCGGCTGCGGCTTCTGGCGGCGGGAGGGTAGTGAATCCCTGTCCGGTGATTTCGGGCGGCAGGCAGCCAAGGGTAATCATATCGCCCTGGGCGAGCAGAACGGCCCGTTTGATGATGTTTTTCAGCTCGCGGATATTGCCCGGCCATGAATAATTAAGAATGGTTTCAACCACATCCTTTTCGAAGCCGATGGTCTTTTTTCTCAGTTCGTCGTTGGCGATTTCCAGGAAATACTCGGCAAACTGTATGATATCCTCACCGCGCTGGCGCAGGGGCGGGATGTTGATTTTGAACTCGTTAAGGCGGTGGAACAGGTCTTCTCTGAAGGTTCCGCGCTGCACTGCCGTGTTCAGGTCTTCGTTGGTGGCCACAATAATCCGCACATCCACTTCAATATCCTTGCTTCCGCCCAGTTTGCGCACCTTCCGTTCCTGGGTGGCCCTGAGCAGCTTAATCTGGTTTTCGTAGGAGAGGTTGCCGATCTCATCCAGAAAGAGGGTACCTCCGTTGGCCAGTTGGAACTGACCCTCCTTTTCGGTGTGGGCATCGGTGAATGAGCCTTTGGTATGTCCGAATAACTCGCTGGCGGCCAGTTCGTTGGATAGCGTTCCGCAATCCACTGCCACAAAGGGCATATCGTGGCGCTCGCTCTTCATATGAATCATACGGGCAGCATACTCCTTTCCGGTGCCGCTTTCGCCCTGGATGATTACCGACATATCGGTAGGGGCGATCAGCGAAATATACTGTTCCACCAGCATTGCCGGCTGGCTGGTACCTCTGAGGTAGCTTAGGTTTCCCTGAAGCGTTTCGGCCCTGATGCCTGTATCTTTGGCCTTTGGCCGTTGCTTTGCCTTGCTGATGGCTTTATTTACGGTAAGCAGCAGCTCGTCGGGGTTTACCGGCTTGGTGATGTAGTCGAATGCACCGGCCTTGATTGCTGATACAGCCGAACGGATTTCGCCGTAACGGGTCATCAGCACCACCGGCACCCCGTGCTGAACATCCCTGAATTTGGAAATCAGAGTAATGCCATCAATATCGGGCAGGCGGAAATCGGTAAGGATAATGTCGAAATGCTTTTCCCTTGCAGCTTTCAATGCAGATTCAGCCGTAAAAACCTCCTTCACTTCAAAACCCTTATTCCCAAGATAAGACTTGAGCATCAGGCAGAAGGTGGGGTCATCATCGACGATCAGTACTTTATGCATCGCTGTGCCGGAAATTTAATTGGGGTGAAAGTAATACCGATTGGAAAAATATACCAGACCAATTATCGCTCTGCTCAATTGATCTGAATATTTTAACCATCGGCATTAACGATTGTAATTTACAAAACAGCCTGGACTATTCTGTATAATTACAATTCGTATAACCTGCTAAATTACAAAAGAAATTAAAAAGAACCTAAAAAAATGATGAAATCCACTGGAAAAAAGCTGTCTGACGACCGTGTAGCTCAGATGGCCGGACCCGCACAGTCGTGCGATCAGCTCTTCC
>LUZO01000320.1 GCA_001603685.1 Bacteroidales bacterium Bact_23 | reverse complement strand
CATAAGTATGCCGGTTTAATTTGTTTGCTGTGTTCTGGATTTATAAAAATACGGATTTTTTAAAATGATCCGGTATTCCAATATGATTTTTTCTATGAAAAAGAAGCTCCGGAGTTCTGTTTCATTTGATTAAGGCTGCATCCACCATACCTTGACATTTTGTGAATCGGAGCCGCCCATCCGGGCCACCTGTGCACTCCAGTTTGCATGGTTGTTCAGCGATTCGGAGTCGGGGTACTGAAGCCGGAACAGGGTCAGCGGGTCACCGGTTCGTGGCGTTGCCAGGGTTCTCCGGGCCAGAGCGTAGGCTTCGGCGGGTTGCCTGAAGGCATCGAGCCAGCGCTGGGCGTAAATCATCCGGAGCTGCTGATCGGGTGGAGCACTGAATATATCGACTACAGGGTTGGACAGTATCGCAAAGAATTCCCACTCGCCCAGGAATGGTTGATGGTTTACCCAGCGCGGCGTGTTCTTCACAATCTCCTACCAGTAAGTCATGGAGGCAACCATTCCTTCGGCGTACAGCCCCTGCGCCATGCTCTGATCCTGCGCCACGCCGATACCTCTGAAATAGGCTTCCGCCAGAATGAATTTCACTTCGGCAACGGTCATCAGGATTTCGGGAATGGTTTTCTCTTCCCTGATCAGATAATAGTTGAATGGCGAGAAGGTGCAGGCCAGCCCTTTTACGGAGTAGCTGTTGTCGCGGTGCAACTGATAGGGCACTCCGCCCTCTGATGGCGTGCTGGGGGTGATGATTTGCGGAAATGCCCGCCATTCGTTGGCGTTGTTTGTTTCGAAAAAGATATATGCTCTGGGATCGAAGATGCCGCTTCCGTCAGGATTGTCGTTGTTGCTGAGCATCCGCCAGATGGTTTCTCCCATCCGGAGCTTGCCGTGCTCGCGGAACGACCAGTTCACGGCATCGTTCTGCCAGCCCTGAGCCGCCGGCGACATCACCACATCATTTCCGGTTCCGGTAAGTAGCGGTTTGTTTCCGGTAACGACACCGGATATGATTTCCCCTGCCTTTTCGGGCAGCCTGTTCGACATGCGCATGGCATACCGCAGGCGCAGCGAGTTGGCAAAACGGCGCCACCTCATCATATCGCCGTGGAAAAGATTATCGTATGTTGCCAGACTAAAAAGCGGAACGCCTGCCGATGTGGTTGGACTGGCGGTGGCATCGATGTGTTCTTCGGCCCACTCCAGCTCATCCAGCAGAAAGAGGTAAATGTCTTCCTGCGAATCGAATTTGGGCCTTGCATATTCAAGCGATTCAAAGCCGCGGCCGGCATCGAAAAACGGAATATCGCCGAAAAGGTCCGTCACCCTGAAGGTTTTCACCGCCAGCAAAATCTTCAGCATGGCCCGGGCATTCACCAGCTCATCCTGACTGCCGCGGTAATCGCGGAATCGTCTTTCGATGTCGCGGATTACGGCCAGGGTGGTATAATAGTTAGTCCAGATCTCCTCGGTGCCGATGTTGATGTTCGGCCAGGCATACTGTGTGAGCGCACCCAGCTCGGTATAGCGGTACAAGGCTTCGTTGTTCACATAAAACTGCTCATTCCAGCCCAGCACCAGCGATGCGGTAACTTTGTTGAACAGCGGCCCGATATCGGTTTCTACCGATTCGAAAGGGTTCCGGTTGAGGTCTTCAAAGCCTTTGTCGCACGAAACGGGCAGCATGGCTGCGGTGATAATCAGTAGGTATATGGTAATTTTTTTCATGGCAGTAGCGAATCAGAATTGAACATTGGCACCCAAAGTAAACGATCTGAAGCTCGGAAAGGCTCCCCATTCAAGCCCCTGTGCATTTCCGGCGCCGTTGGCCCCCTCGGGGTTTACCTTGTCGGGAAGGGTGGTGTAGAGGTAGAACAGATCTCTGCCCACCAGGTTTACCGACAGTTGCTGGATAAACTTCAGCTTTTTCAGGGCCGGGGCGGGAACATTGTAGGTAAGCGCTATTTCGCGCATCTTTATCCATGAGTTCTCCAGAATGCCCGGTTTGGAGAGGAACCGTCCCCATCCGCCGGCGTTGGGCATGTATTTGAAGTAGTAATGCACTACCTTGTCGTTGGGGGTTCCGTCGGCATAAACGCCCGGCAGGATAACTCCTACATTCCGCACATTCCCGTCCGGATCGGTATAGGGAAGTCCGCCTCCCTGCCGCTCAACCAGGGTTGCAGGGCTCTGGCCGGTGTGCAGGTTGGTAACATAGGTGCCGCTGTATATATCGCCGCCCCATTTGGTATCGATCAGGGTGCTGAGCATAAAGCCTTTCCAGCGCCAGCGGGTGGTGAATCCCGCAAGGAAATGCGGCGATGCATTGCCGATGGGTACCCGGTTTTCGGTCATCAGGTAGTGGGTGCCGGCATCGTTCAGGATGGGCTGTCCGTTGTCGGGATGGTACACATAATCCCATCCCACAATGGTTCCGAAATCCTGCCCGGGCTCCACGGCAATGGCCGGACCGTTGCCGCCCCAGATGTTGGCGATCTCATAAATCTCGGCGGCTTCGCCAAGGCTTACCACCTTGTTGCGGTTGCGGGTGAAATTAAGCCCCGCTTCAACGGTGAAGTTTCGCTGATTTACGGGAACGGTATTGATAATCAGCTCTATTCCTTTGTTTTGCAGCTCTCCGGTGTTGATGGTGATCTGTCCGGCCCCTGACGATACGGGCAGCGGTGAATTCATAATCTGGTTGTAGCTGCTGATGTAGTAGTAGGTGAAATTCAGGTCGATGCGGTCGTCGAGCAGCCCGATGATGGTTCCTGCTTCCCATGAGGCGGAGAACTGCGGCTCAAGTGAGTAGGGCGGAATGGTGTAGGGCAGGGCAGAGGTCTTGTCGCCCCCGAAGCTGCCCGAGGTGTAAACGAAATCCAGCCGGTAGGGGTCGGTGTCGATGGCGGTGAGTGCATAGGCTCCCCTCAGGCGCCACTGGCTGAGCCACGGCAGGTTGAAACTGAAGGCTTCTGAGGGCAGAAAGCTGAATGATGCCGATGGGTAGAAGTAGTTGTTGCTGTATTTCGGCAGCGTTGACGACCAGTCCTGACGGCCGGTAAGCTCAAGGAAGAGATAATCGCGCCAGCCGATGTTCATCAGTCCATAGAATGAATTGATTTTCTTTTCGAAGCGCCCTTCCGACAAGCCGCGCTGTTCCGGCCGCTCGGAATTATACAGCGAATAGACCCACGCCTGAATCCAGGTGCCCGAATTTGCCGACAGCCCGTACTGGCTCCTTGACCAGGCGTTTCCGCCAAACGAGAATTTTACATCCAGGCCGCTGTTCGCAAAATTCTCCTTCTGCGCCACCAGCAGAAATTCGCCGTTGGTAACCTCGTCGCGGCCAAGGCTGTGGCCGTAATATCCGCCAACCAGCCCGAGCGAGTCGATGGGGCGGTTTCGGGTTTCAAACTCGTTGTAGGTGTAATCCAGGCCAAACCTGCCCATAGCGCTCAGCCAGGGAGTTACCTGATAGGTGAGGGCCACGGTTCCGATCAGTTTTTTGCGCTTCAGATCGGTGTTGTGGTTGTACACACCCCACCAGAAGTTCTTGTCGATATAGTAGAACGGCGAGTTGCCGCGGTAGTCAACCATACTGCCGTTTGAAGTGGCGTAATGCTCCTTTTCAATCCCCTTGTAACTGCGCGGCCAGCTGTAAAGCATCGCCTTTCCGAATGAGTTTTCCGATTCACCGATGGTGGGGCTGTTGTGCCTGAAATAGTCCATATAGGAAACGGAGATGTCGGAAGTCACCTTTTCGGAGATCCGGAGGTTACTGCCCAAATTCACAGTGGTTTGCTTAAAGTGGCTGTTGGGGATGCTGGCATCGTGCCGGGTGTTGGTAAGCGATACCCGCATGCTTCCCATCTCTCCGCCGCCGCTGAATGCAATGTTGTGGGTGGTGGTACCCGAATTCCTGAAATAGAGGTCCAGGTTGTCCGGCTGAGGCGAGTAGGGGCGCAGTTTGCCGTCCCACCAGCGGATCATCCGGCCATCCATTTCAGGGCCCCACGATACCGCCGAGCCGTAGTAGCCGAAAGTGGTGGCGGTATGCTCGCCCAGCGGTCCGAAATCGGAATAGATATCCCTGGGATAGATCTCCTCGCCGGCTTCATTCCGCTCGAACGACGGCTCCAGAAAGGAGAGCGGCCCGCCGGCGCCGTATATGTTCTGCACTTCGCGGAAACGATAGGGCTGTGTCATTTTATAGGAGACATTGTAGCTGATGCCGATGCCTTTCTGCCTGCTTCCGCGGCGGGTGGTGATCATCACCACTCCGTTGGCTCCCCGCGATCCGTAGAGCGCCGATGCGGCAGGCCCTTTCAGGATGTCCACGCTCTCAATGTCGAAGGAGTTGATGTTGTTGAGTGCCGAGCCCCAGTCCACCCCGCGGCCGATATCGGTAAGGCCGGGCTCGTTCTCCATGGGGATGCCGTCAACCACGATCAGCGGCTGGTTGTGGTTGCGGTCGTTCAGGTTGCGGACGCCCCGGATTACAAAACGGGTGGTGCCGCCGTCCACCCCGTTGGCATTGATGACCTGAACCCCGGCGGAACGGCCGCTCAGCGCACTGGCAAGGTTCCCCGCATTGGAGAGCTGTATCTCCTGCGCCGGCACCGATTCAATGGTGTAGCCAACCTCCCGCTTCTGGCGCTTAACTCCAAGAGCCGTTACCACCACCTCATCCAGCTGGCTGACGGAGGGCGAAAGCGTGATGTCAATCTTCGTCTGGTTGCCTACCGTAACTTCGCGGGTGGAGAAGCCTACATAGCTGAATATCAGCACTTCGCCCCGGCCGGCCGAAATCGTATAGCGGCCATCGATATCGGTGGTGGTACCGATTGACTTGTTTTTAATTTTAATGGTAACTCCGGGTATCCCGGCCTGATCCTCAGCGGAGATAACCTTTCCGCTGATGCTGAGTTGCTGCGCAAATAGCTGTGAATGAAACAGCAGCAGCAAAATAATAAGTAATCCAGGTGCTCTCTTCATATAGACGAATGTATATCGGATTGTTGAGGTAAATTTAAGGAAAAAAATGTTTGGTTGGTTTTTTGAGGTCGGATGTCGGAAGTCAGAAGTCAGAGATAGGAAGTAAGAAGTAAGAGGTAAGAGGTAAGCGAAGATCTAATCCACCGTGGAGAAGTCAAAAGTAAAAAGCCACCTGCCCTCATGGTCGAAAAATCCGAAATCTAATCCGCCGCGGCGGACTAAAATCTAAAATTAAAAGCCGGTGAGTGAGCTTTATGCCAAACCCTCGCTGACCCCGGGGAACCATTGGTGGAAGCGGAAAGATGATGGTATGAATAGGATATTATAAAAAAAGCCCCCTGATTGATGGACAAGGGGCAATCCAGATGTTTTCACAACGGTTAGATAGTCACCGTTTCACTAGCTTTGTTGTAGGTTCTATGACAAGGATACAATCTGAAAACAAATCACAAAGCCGTGAAACTGCCTTATTATCTGGTGAAAATATATTGAATAATATTTGCGCCCATTTTCAGTGCTTTCAGGCGGGTTTCTTCCGAGTCGTTATGTACGGCCTGGTCTTCCCAGCCGTCGCCCAGGTCGGTTTCATAGGTGTAGAGGCATACCAGCCTGCCTTCCCATATCAGTCCGAAACCCTGAGGCGGTTTGTTGTCGTGTTCGTGTATTTTGGGCAAGCCGTTGGGGAAGGGATATTTCTGGTGGTAGATGGGATGGGAGAAGGGAAGTTCCACAAAGTCAAGCTCCGGGAATACCTTTTTCATTTGCGGACGCACATAGGGATCCATGCCGTAGTTGTCGTCAATATGCAGAAAACCGCCGGCAATCAGGTAGGTACGCAGGTTCATGGCCTCCTGCTCATCGAACAGCACATTGCCATGGCCGGTCATATGTACGAACGGGTAGTTGAAAATATCGGTGCTGCCCGCTTCCACGGTGGCATAATCGGGGTCGATATTGGTTTTCAGGTTTTTGTTGCAGAAGGCAATCAGGTTGGTCAGCGAGGTGGGATTGGCGTACCAGTCGCCGCCACCGCGGTATTTCAGCAGGGCAATCTGCACCGGAGCCGGGCCTGAGGCGCTCATCAGCAACAACATCAATCCCAGAGAAATTATTTTAGTTCTGATTTTCATCGATTTGTTTGTGTTTATTCATTCATCAGGTTGACTATAAAACAGGCTGCCAGCGCTGCTGTTTCGGTTCTCAGGCGGGAATTTCCCAGGCTTACCGGAACATAACCCTGTTTAACCGCAAGTTCAACCTCCTGCCTGCTGAAATCGCCTTCAGGCCCGATAAGAACCAGCGTATCCCTGCCGGGTTTGCAATACTCCTTCAGATGGGTGCTGACTTCCCGGTCAATCCAGGCGATAAACTTATCGGTGCCGGGCTGCGGCTTTTCAAGCAGTTGTTTCAGCGTAACGGGTTCTTGAATCAGCGGCAGGGTTGCCTTAAGCGATTGCTTCATGGCGGCTGTCGCCACTTTCTGAAGCCGGTCGGCTCTGAGCTTGCTTCGTTCCGAATGTTCGCACCACACCGGAATAATCTCATCCACTCCGAACTCGGTGGCTTTTTCGATAAACCACTCAAACCTGGCGATGTTTTTGGTGGGCGCAACCGCCATAATCAATCTGAAGTCGCGTGGTTTCTCCCGCTCCACGGCGGTAACCCGTACGATGCACCTTTTGGGTTCCACCGCTTCGGCAACGGCATCGGCAAAATAGCCCCGTCCGTCCGTCAGCCGGAGGCTGTCGCCCGGTTTCAGGCGCATCACCCTGACATGGGCGGACTCATCTGCCGGCAGCTCATGCATAACGGCGCCGTGGCTGAATTCGCGCTCAAGGTCGATGCCCGAAAGGTAAAACAGATGCATAGCAGGTTCCGATTTGACTGACAAAGATAAGCGATTCGGAATTTAATACGAATTGTATTTGCAAAACATAAAGGAAAGGCTCGCCCGAAAATCAGGCTCCGTAGGAGCGACATTATCGTTTGCAGGTAATTAAATTTTTTTCGCCACTAAGGCACAAAAGCACTAAAAAGCACAAAAGTATTCCATCTCTTTAGTGGAATTTCGTGTTTTCGTGTTTTTGTGGCAGTAAAAAGGCCGTTTCATTGGGATATGGAAAGCTCCGTAGGAGCGGCATTATCGTTAGAGAATAAGAGTAATAAACCCAAGTTGATTTGGCTGGTTTTTTTGAGACCGGCAGTTTACCTGCGGGCGATAATGTCGTCCCTCCGGGACTTATGGGTTTTCGTTATTGCCTGATACTACCATAATGTCGTCCCTCCGGGACTTTTTTAATAACGATTGGGGCGTTAGAAAATCCAGCTCCGTAGGAGCGACATTATGGTAGAAAGGAAACGCCCGCCCGAAAATCCAGCTCCGTAGGAGCGGCATTATCGTTTGAAAGATAAATGGAATATTTGATACCAGATCTGATAATTACAAGCTTCAACAGACCCCTCCTTCGTAGGGATGACGAGCTAATTGATTGATAATAAAGCGAAATCACGAAGGCTGAAGAACCGACTTCGTGATTTCTTATACGAATTGTATTTACAAAATAGCCCAAGCTGTTTTGTAAATTACAATCGTTAATGCCGGTGGTTAAAATATTCAGAACAATTGAGCAGCGCGATAATTAGTCTGTTATATTTTCCCAATCGGTACTAAGTTTTTCTTCCTGGCTTTAACACCGTGGTTTTGATAAATTCTCAACATATTTAAAGCCTGGTACATATGTTTTGCTGAATACCTTTTTGGGTGTCCGGGTGGCAGAGTCAGGAAAAACATCAATTGCATTGGTTCTTCACCATCAAACCCCAAAAAAATGAAAGCCCGGCAAGCTTGCGCTTACCAGGCTTTCATCATAAAATATCCGGTATGAAGAACCGGACTTTCGCCGTTTACTTCACAATCAGTTTAAGCTGCTTCTTCTGCTCTTTTGCAGTGATATCCAGTACATAAACCCCTGCGGGCAGGTTGCCGGTATTCAGGGTAAACTGCTGGCCATCGCCGGCATTAGTGCTCATAACCTTGCGCCCCGTTGCATTGTAGATGTCAATCCGGGCGCCGGTAAGCTGTTTTGGCGACATAAGGTAATAGACGCCCTTTGCCGGGTTGGGGAAGATGCTGATATCTGAAAGGGTATTGAACATATATTTGTTTCCAACCAGGTCGGTAACATAAATGTTGTCGATATACAGGCTGTTACCGCGGCGGTGCACCGATTCGAAGGCGATGCGTACATCCTTGCTGCCGGCCCAGGGGCTGAGGTCGATGACCAGGCAGTTGGAGTTTGCAGCGCTGCCGCACCAGTCTTCCGGGCCTTCCGGAACAAACAGTTTGTTTTCAACAACGGCATGGGTCTGGAAGTTTCCGCTGCCGTTTTCGCCGATGGCAAACACCCGCTGCCAGCTTTCGCCGCAGTCGGTTGAGATGTAGATTACCAGCGAGTCGGTAATCTGGGCGTATCTCCTGGCATAGGCATGGTCGAAGCCCAGGAAGGCGCTCTCAAAACCTTCGAGGTTGAGCGGAGGCGAGATCAGCCTGTCGCGCTGGCCCGGAGCTACGGCATAATCATAGAAATTCATGAATGCTGATGCCGATGATCCTGAGCTGCCTGCTGCTTGAGTCAGCTGCCAGGTCATTTTGTTGTCGGGGTTTTCAACAGCCCATCCGTTGGTGTTCAGGGAGTTGCTCTCCCAGTTCTCTTCAAAGGGAAGTGGTGAACCGCCGATCTGGATATATGCTTCGCGGGTAATTGAGGCCGATCCGTTTGTATTTACGACTTCCAGGGTAACGGTATAATTCCCCGGTTCATTGAAACGGACTTTCGGATTCCGGGAAGTGGCGCTTGTTCCGCTCAGGAAGGCGATGGTGTTGGGTTCAAAAGTCCATTGCCACGATACGGGGCAGAACTTTGTTTCATCGGTAAACTGAACCGTAACATCTTCATCTGAGCAGAAAATCCTGTTGTCGGCAACAAAGCCGGGTTCGGGCATCAGGGTATTGCTTACCGTGATGTAGGCGTTTTTCAGTTCGGTGCTGGTGCCGGCCGGGTTGGTTACGGTAAGGCTGACATTGTAGGTGCCGGGATTGCTCCAAGTGATGCCTGAGGGGTCTTTTTCGGTTGATGAGGGCGTATCGGCGCCGGGGAACGACCACGACCATTCAAACGGAATGCCCAGTGAAAGGTCTTTGAAATCCACTCCGCAGCCCACCGGCACGGTGGTTTCTGAAGCGCTGAAATTGGCCTGCGGTGCGGTAAAGTACAGCGTTGACTCCCACAATCCCCTGCCATAGGTACCGGCTCTGATTACATCGCCGAGCGCACCGGCAGGATCATAGAAAATTTCAAGCTCGGTTACCCTGCCTGAAACCGGGAAACCGTCGGAGAACATCATCCAGTCGTCCATGGAGGCATCTTTGTAAAAAATGCCTATATCGGTTCCAAGGTATAGGCCTTCGGGACTGTTCCGGTAATAAACCAGGCTATTCATCTGTGTATTCGGCAGCGAACCGGTGATTTCAGTCCAGTTGTAGCCTTTGTCGGTTGATTTGAAAACACGGGACTGCTGAACCAGATATACCGTATTCTCGTCGAACGGGCTGGTTTCGATGGCTGAAATTGCTGATGATGTGGGAAGGTTGGAGGTAAGGCTGTTCCAGGTTACCTGATTGTCTTTTACATTGTCGCTTCGATAGAGCGATCCGCCGCTGGCCGCATAGATAATGTCGGTATTTGCCCTCGACTGAACAAGAACGCTCAGGTTGCTGGTGTTGATGGTTGAAATCTTGGTAAACCGTACCTGACTGGTGTTTCCGGCTTTAATGTTGGTGCTTCTCCAGATGTTCTTGTAACCGATGAACATAATATTGCCATCGTTGTGGTCAATCAGGAAGGGAGTTACCCACGCGCCATCCTCGGTAATGCCATTGCTTCCGTTGCCGGCAATCTGCCCCTGCGCCTGGTGGTTGAAAATGCGGTTGATGGCGCCATAATACAGGGTTGAGTAGCTGTAGCGGTCATCTGCAGGGTCAAAGGCGCACTCCATACCGTCGCCGCCGCCCACATTCACCCAGTCCTGGCCGATATAAGTGGAGGTGCCGTTATCCTGATAACCGTTAATGACAAAATCCTTGTTCGTGGCGCTCTGTCCGATTTTATATGCCTGGCTGATAACCAGTCCGTTTGAAATCTCCGTCCATGAGCTGCCACCGTTTCCGGTCCAGTAAACGCCGCCGTCGTTTCCGGCATACAGCCGGTTGTTTATCGGGCTGTATTCCAGTACATGCAGGTCGGCATGAACCGATTGAACATTGCATCCGCCATACCAGTGTGCGGTAATAAACCAGCTTGCACCGCCGTCGGTCGATTTGAAGATGTTGACACCACCTGCATGGATGATGTCAGGATTTGTCGGGTCAACCGAAATGGCCAGATCGTACCATGCCTGTCCGCCGCTGCCTCCGTTGCAGTCCCACGACATGATGTTAGGTGTAGTGGAGCGCACTGTAAATGAGAGTCCGCTGTCGGTTGAGCGGTATATGCCTTTAAAGGAATCGCTGTTGGTAAGGAGGAAATAGACGATCTCAGGATCGGCTGCCGATACGCCGATTACGCCGCGGCTTCCGCCCGGAAGGCCGTTGTTAATTGCTGAAAATGACTGGCCGTTATCGGTTGAACGGTAAAAGATGCCTCCTACGGCTGTATATACAATGTCGGGGTTTCCCGGTTTGAAGGCGGCATCCTTAAAGTTGCCGTTGGCACTTCTTGTCCAGGAAGCTCCGCCGTCAACCGATCTGTAGAATCCGCTTCCGGTTGCAGCGAGCAAAATGTTGTTATTGTCAGGATGCATCAGAAGCTTTCCAACCGTAACATTTCCCATTCCGTTGTTTGATGCATTCCATGTAATTCCGCCGTCAAGGCTCTTCCACACGCCAAGGCCGGGTGCGTCGCTGGCATCACGGTCGCCGGTTCCCATGTAGATTACATCGGGGTTGGTGTAATCAACGGCGATGGCCGAAACGCCCAAAGTGGGCAGAATATCGGTATGGCTTTCCCAGGTGGCGCCGTTGTTGCGGGTTATCCAGAAACCGCCACTGGGAGCGCCGATATATACGGTATTCGGATCGGTAGGGTGGAAGGCAATGGCATTGACACGGCCAAGGCCCCGGTAACCATTATATCCCGAAGGAACCGTGAAAGGCCCTAGTGGAACCCAGTTCCCGGCGCGCTCGCGTGTGCTGTGTGTGCTTATATACTCCCGGTAGGCTTTGAGGTCGCGGTCGGCTGCAGGCCGGGTGCCGTCGGGCGCTACCCGCTGCTGCATCATATATTCCCAGCGTTTGAAGGGTTTAAACCCACTGCCGCGGGTAACCTCACGGTTTTCCCAATAGGTATTGAAGGCTTTTTGCGTTTCAAAAAAGTTGATGGAGGGGTCCTGCATCATCTCTATCCAGTAAGGATAGTTGGCCGTGTCGCCGGCCGCGTTTTGAGCCAGAGAAGGAATTGACGATCCGGTGATGGCGAAAAAAACCATCACCAGAAAACCTGTAAAGAGCTTTTTCATTTTAAGAGTTTTGATTAATTGGAATCGTTCTACAAAAGTAGGCATTATTTATATAAAAATGTATTGAGAATAGTTTTGATC
>LUZO01000319.1 GCA_001603685.1 Bacteroidales bacterium Bact_23 | reverse complement strand
AAACTATCTTTGCTACTCCCATTTGATACGACTCACCTATTAACAACTATAAAAACTGACAGTTATGCCGAAAAAAAATGTGATTATTATCGGGGCTGCTGGAAGGGATTTCCACAACTTCAATGTTTACTTCAGGAACAATCCTGCCTACAATGTGGTAGCATTTACCGCTGCTCAGATTCCTGACATTGCCGACAAGAAATACCCCAAAGAACTTGCCGGTGAACTGTATCCTGATGGCATCCGGATTTATGACCAGAAAGAGTTGCCGCGTCTGATCAGGGAGTTTGATGTTCATGAATGTATTTTTGCCTATAGTGATGTTCACTATGTTGATTTGATGAACCTTGCGGCGGAAATCAATGCACTGGGCGCCAGCTTCACCCTGATGGGGCTGAAAGATACCATGCTTAAATCAACCAGGCCGGTTATTGCAACCGGAGCAGTCCGCACCGGCGGAGGTAAAAGCGAGGCTTCCAGAAGAATTGTTGACGAGTTGCATGATCTTGGCCTGAAGGTAATTGCCATCCGTCACCCGATGCCTTACGGAGATCTGGTAAAGCAGGCTGTTCAGCGCTTTGCCACGGTTGAAGACCTTCAGAAACACAAATGTACCATCGAAGAGATGGAAGAGTATGAACCGCATGTGGTCAGGAATACCGTGATCTATTCCGGAATCGATTATGAAGCCATTCTGAGGCAGGCTGAAAGCGAAAACCCGGATGTAATCCTGTGGGACGGTGGAAACAACGACTTCCCTTTCATTAAGCCCGACCTGATGATTACCATGGTGGATGCCCAGCGTGCCGGCCACGAAGTGCTCTACTATCCCGGCGAAACAACCCTGAGAATTGCCGATGTGGTGGTATTTAACAAAATTGAAAGCGGTGACCTCGACGATCTGCTGATGGTAAGGGAGAATGTTGCAAAGGTAAATCCCGATGCGCTGGTTATCGATGCCGTTTCGCCGACTTTTATTGACAATCCCGAACAGATCAGAGGTAAAAGGGTGCTGGTAATTGAAGAAGGCCCCACCGTTACTCACGGCGAAGTTGAATATAATTACGGTGCGCTGGCAGCCCTGAAATATGGCGCAGCCGAACTGGTTGACCCAAGACCCTATGCCGTAGGAAAACTGAAAGAGACCTTCGAAATTTATCCTGAACTTGGCCCGATTCTCCCCTCAATGGGTTACAGCGATCAGCAGATAGCCGACCTGGAGAAAACCGTTGCCAACACCCCCTGCGACCTGGTGGTGATTGCAACTCCCATCGACCTGAAGCGGGTAATCAAGATTGACAAGCCTTCGGTAAAGGTTGGATATGAGCTCCAGGAGATCGGATGCCCCACCTTCAAGAAGGTAATCGGCGACTTTGCCAAAAAACACAACCTGAAGTAACCGGGAACCGGTTGCGAAAAAACAAAAAAGGCTTGCTCAGGCAGGCCTTTTTTGTTTGGGGGCGTAGCAGGATGTAATTGCCTGCCCGTATTGAAATGTTTTTTTGTTGTAATCCCGTTCCGGATACCCGGGAGCGGAGTTCGGAAGCAGCCGATTAATCGAGCTTCAGTACGGCAAGGAATGCCGATTGCGGTACTTCAACATTTCCTACCTGACGCATTCTTTTCTTGCCCTTTTTCTGTTTTTCAAGCAGTTTGCGCTTTCTGGAGATGTCGCCGCCATAACATTTTGCCGTAACATCCTTTCGTACCGCTTTCACGGTTTCGCGGGCAATCACTTTCGAGCCGATGGCCGCCTGAATGGCAATATCGAACTGCTGCCGTGGAATCAGCTCCTTAAGTTTTGAACACATCCGCCTGCCAAAGTCATAGGCATTGTCCTGGTGGATCAGCGTAGAGAGGGCATCCACCGCTTCGCCGTTCAGCAGGATGTCGAGCCTTACCAGTTTTGCGGCTTTGTAACCGCTGATATGGTAATCGAATGAGGCATAGCCCTTTGAAATGCTCTTCAGCTTGTCATAAAAGTCGAAAACAATTTCGCCAAGCGGAAGTTCAACCGTAAGCTCTACCCTGTCGCTGGTCAGATAAACCTGATTTTTCAGGGTTCCCCGCTTGCCGATGCAGAGGGTCATCACTGCACCCACATACTCCGATTTCGAGATGATCTGAGCCGAGATGTAGGGCTCTTCAATGTAATCAAGGTAGTTGGGAGCCGGCAGATCGGAAGGGTTGTGCACTTCCAGAACTTCGCCTTTGGTGGTATATGCCTTGTATGAAACGTTGGGAACCGTGGTGATGACATCCATATCGAACTCGCGGTCGAGGCGCTCCTGAATGATCTCCATGTGCAACAGTCCGAGAAAGCCGCAGCGGAAGCCGAAGCCCAGTGCAGCGGATGATTCCGGCTCAAACACCAGCGAAGCGTCGTTCAACTGCAGTTTCTCCATCGAAGCCCTGAGTTCTTCATAATCATCGGCGTCCACCGGATAAATTCCGGCATAAACCATCGGCTTCACATTGGAAAACCCTTCGATGGGCTTGTCGCAGGGGCGTTTTACATGGGTAATGGTATCGCCTACCTTAACTTCACGCGAAGTCTTTATTCCGGAAATGATATATCCCACATCGCCGGCACTTAGTACCTCCCTGGGTTGCCGCACCAGCCTGAGAACTCCGATTTCATCGGCATCATACTCCTTACCGGTGGCAAAAAACTTCACAAAATCATTTTTTCTGATCTGCCCGTTCATAATTCTGAAATAGGCGATAATTCCCCGGAACGAATTGAATACCGAGTCGAAAATCAGCGCCTGCAGCGGTGCTTCTGCATCGCCGGTAGGCGCGGGTATGCGGGTAATGATGGCCTCAATGATTTCATCAATGCCCATGCCTGTTTTTCCACTGGCTCTGATGATCTCCTCGGGTCTGCAGCCAATCAGGTCAATAATCTGTTCTTCAACCTCCTCGGGCATGGCGCTGTCCATATCCATTTTATTCATGATCGGAATAATTTCCAAATCATGTTCAAGCGCAAGATAAAGGTTTGAAATGGTCTGAGCCTGAATACCCTGAGTGGCATCCACAATCAGCAAAGCACCTTCGCAGGCTGCAATCGAACGGGATACTTCATAAGAGAAGTCAACATGGCCCGGGGTGTCGATCAGATTCAGTTTGTACTCCTTACCTCCATGCTCATAATGCATCTGAATGGCGTGGCTTTTTATGGTGATACCCCGTTCGCGTTCAAGTTCCATATCGTCAAGAACCTGCGATTGCTGGTCGCGCTCATTCAGCGTGCCGGTATATTCGAGCAGACGGTCGGCCAGGGTGCTTTTCCCGTGATCGATATGGGCTATAATACAAAAGTTGCGTATATTTTTCATCGCTGCAAATTTAATCTGAAATTAGTTATGTTCATCACCTTTGTATTTGCATGATCAAATATAGTTTTGATGCAAACGATTGCAAATTTTGCAGCCAGCTGAGTTGTGCATATAATTTGTCGAAACGGTTGCATATAGTATTGT
>LUZO01000318.1 GCA_001603685.1 Bacteroidales bacterium Bact_23 | reverse complement strand
TATGAAATCAGGCTGGCAAACGGTAAGTATGAAAAAGGCTCTAGATTTTCGAAATAAAGGTAACCAGATTGATGTCCTGCGATTCAATTCCCAGCTTTTTGCGCAGGCGGAAACGAGCCATTTCGATGGCGCGCTGACTCTGTCCTGAGATGTTAGAAATTTCTTTGGTGGTAAGATTCAATCGCAGAAAAGCACAAAGGCGCTGTTCGTTTGGTGAGAGGTCGGGATAGCGCTTCAAAAGCTTTTCATAAAATTCGCTATATACATTTTTAAAGCGCAGTTCAAACTCTTCCCAGATATTCTCCTGGGTTATGTTTTCAATATCAAAGGCAATTTTATGGATGAGCGCACGGTTTTCCTTATTGTCGGTTTCCTTTTCCAATTTGCTCAACCGCTCGGTAATATCAGCCAGCATCTCGTTCTTTTTCAGCAAAGACATCACATTGGCGGCCAATTCCTTGTTCTTGAACTCCAGCTCGTCTTTCAGTTTCTGTTCCTCCAATCGTGCATATCGGGCTTTCATACGAAAACGCACAACCAGTAGTGAAGCAACAACTATAACGGCAAGCAGCAATATGATAATGAGGATAAGGGAAAAATCCTTTCGCTGCTGCCGTATCTTTTGTGCCTGCTCTTCACGCTCAAGCTTGTGCATCAGTTCGAGCTGCGACATGCGGGTCAGGCTGTTTTCGGCAAACAGACTGTCGCGATACATGTACTGAAGGCTTTTGTACTTGTAAGCACTGTCGGTCTGTCCGCTTTCGAAGTAATACTGCTGAAGATTGTTGGAACCGTTTAAAATCACATCCTTGAAGTTGTTCTGATAGCCAATCTCCATGGCGGTGCGTGTGGCTTCAATAAACTGTGCATCATCCTTTGTGATTCTGTAAAATCGGGCAAGGGTGCCGTAGGAGTTTGCCAGATTGAACAGATTGTTGATTTCCCTGTTCACCTCAATCGCTTTTTCGATATAATGGAAGGCCGAATCAAATTGTTCCAGGTCCAGATAATCTTCCGCTATATTGTTATAATTTATGCCCAGCCATTGTTTCAGTCCTGACTGCATATTGATGACCACTGCCTTTTTGGTGTATCCGATGCTGTTTTCGAAATCGTTGTAGGTGGCATAAATTACGGCCAGATTGTGATATCCCCGGCTGATGCCGCGCGCATAATTAATTTCCAAAGCCAGCTCCAGTGATTGGGAAAAGTAGTCGGATGCTTTCTCATTCTGTCGTTGCTCGTGATAAAAGATTCCGATGGCAGCCAGAGCATCGCAAATGCCCTTCTTATCCTCAAGTTTTTCATAAATCTCCAAAGCTTCAAAACCAAGCTCGGAGCTTTTCTTGTATTCATTGAGCTGCCTGTAACAGTTGCTTATGATTAGGATTGCACGGGCATACTGTGCTTTGAAATGATGTTTTTGCGCCAGCTCTTTCGCCTGCATAGCAAGCTCAATTGAATTTGACAAGTCTGATTTTATCTGGTAGATTTCCGCTTTGTTTGTGAGCGCCTTCACCTCGGCTTCGTAAAACTTGTTTTCGCTGCTTAAAAGGAGTGCCTCGTTGGTATATGCCAATGCTTCTTCGGGTGCCGAAGCCAGAAATTCATCCGACAATTGCATCAGTATCTCAACCCGCTCGTCCGGACGGTAGCTGTGGATTAATGCTTCCTGTAATGTGTTTCGCTCTTTATCACTCATGCCAATAGCAGGCTTCCACGATGCGGAAATCAGTAAAAGCAATGCAAAAACTTTTACCGTAACATTGTAGTCTCTTGTGAATGAAAGCGAATGACTTTTCATAATTTTATCTTAAATTACAACCGGTATTACAAATATATTCATATAAGCCAAACAGATAAATGGAAAATAAATAAAACCGCCGTTTGTCTATTTGGGACAAACGGCGGTTTTTTGAAAAATTCCGTTGTGCATTCAATCACCTGAATGGCGATTTTCCGGATTTATAATTTCATTTCGGGTATTTCACCTTCCACAATCAGTTTACCTTCGGTTGCGGCTTTTATCTCCTCAACGCTTACTCCGGGAGCGCGTTCAAGAAGTTTAAAACCTTCGTCGGTAACTTCAATAACAGCCAGGTCGCTTACGATTTTCTTAACACAGTTCACGCCTGTCAGCGGCAGTGTGCACGCTTTCAGCAGCTTCGATTGTCCATCCTTGCTGCAATGCTGCATGGCCACCACAATGTTTTTGGCAGCGGCCACCAGGTCCATGGCGCCACCCATGCCCTTTACCATTTTTCCGGGGATTTTCCATGAAGCGATATCACCTTTTTCGCTTACTTCGAAAGCACCGAGAACAGTAAGGTCAACATGACCGCCTCTGATCATACCAAAGCTGGCCGATGAATCGAAGAATGAGCCTCCCGGCAGTACGGTTACCGTCTGTTTTCCGGCGTTGATAAGGTCGGGGTCGGCGGTTCCCTTTTCGGGGAAGGGGCCAATGCCGAGCATTCCATTTTCCGACTGAAGAATTACTTCAATTCCTTCGGGCACATAATTGGCTACCAGCGTGGGAATCCCGATTCCGAGATTTACATAGTAGCCGTCTTTCAGCTCCTGCGCAATGCGCTGCGCAATTTGTTCCTTTGTTAAAGCCATATCTTTATGTTGTAAATTTTAAGTCAATAAGAAAAAACACAAAAAAGCAGTTTTGAAATTTCAGCTTCTCATTGCTGAAATCCCGGCGCACTGCTTCCTATCTTTCAGTCAGCCTTTCGATTCTCTTTTCGTAATCGGTTCCCTGGAAAATTCTGTTTACGAAGATGCCGGGGGTGTGGATCTGATTGGGATCCAGCTCACCGAAAGGTACCAGCTCTTCCACTTCGGCAATGGTAATTTTTCCGGCAGTAGCCATGGGCTGGTTGAAGTTGTTGGCCGTGTTGCGGTAGATGAGGTTACCGTGGGTATCGCCTTTCCATGCTTTTACGATGGCAAAATCGGCGGTAAGGGCATGCTCAAGCAGATGGGGTTTACCGTTGAAAACGCGCACCTCTTTTCCTTCAGCCACTTCGGTACCATAACCGGCCGGTACGAAGAAAGCGGGAATTCCGGCTCCTCCGGCTCTGCAGCGCTCGGCAAGGGTACCCTGGGGAATGAGGTCAACTTCCAGTTCGCCGTTCAGCAGCTGCCTTTCAAATTCGGCGTTTTCGCCCACATACGATGAAATCATCTTTTTGATCTGCCTTTTCTGAAGCAGAAGTCCAAGCCCGAAATCATCCACACCGGCATTGTTCGAGATACAGGTAAGACCCTTAACTCCGCTTTCGACCAGTGCAGTGATGCAGTTTTCGGGTATTCCGCTCAGTCCGAAGCCGCCTACCATCAGGGTCATTCCGTCGGTAATTCCCTGAATGGCTTCTTTTGCATTTTTTACAACCTTATTCATTTTGAGTTTTATTTAGTTGATTAACAATATCTTATGTAAAAAAGTGTGGGTGCTGTGTATCCGGTGTAAAGTTAGATAAAAAACCATTGATAGTCATAAGTATTGAAGTTAATTGGGAAAAGGAAGAGGTCTGAAGTCAGAGTCCGCCGCGGCGGAAGAAGTCAGACTCCTCCGATGCCTGAGGCTCTCGCGGTGGCTGAGCGAAGTCGAAGCCGAGTCGAAACCAAGGCGGAGGAGGTCAGAAGTAAGAGGTAAGAAGTAAGAAGTAAGAGGTAAGAGGTAAGAAGTAAGAAGTAAGAAGTAAGAAGTAAGAAGTAAGAGGTAAGAGGTAAGAGGTAAGAGGTAAGAAGTAAGAAAGCATTGGTGTACCGCCAAAGGCGGACTTGAATGCGCCGCCAGGCACTGCAAATCTTCATCCGCCGCGGCGGAGCGCCGCCAGGCGTTTCAAATCCTCAAATCTCTAATACCCCGTCTGAAATACCTCCAGCAACCGTTCGCGGCTGATGTTGTGGTGCGCCTGTTTTTCATCCAGGAAATCGAGCAGATGCAGGGTGTCGAGGTTTCCAACCAGCTCGTAACCGCTCAGCGGGCAGCCGCCTATTCCGTTGATAACCCCTTCGTACCAGCGACAGCCGGCATCCCAGGCTGCATCCAGCTTTGCGCGCCACTCCCCGGCTTTGGTGTGGATGTGCAACCCAAACTGAAACCCAGGAAAGCTGTTGATCAGTTCTGAATATACCTCGCCGATCATTTCCGCTGAGGCAATGCCAATGGTATCAGCCAGTGTTATCGTGGTAATTCCTTTATTGCCAAGGATTTCCACATGCTTTTTCAGCAGGTCGATGCTCCATGGTTCGCCGTACGGATTGCCATACGCCATACTCATGAAGATACGCAGCACCTTTTTGTGCTCAATACAGATGGCCGTCAGGTCGCTGATGATATTCAGGGCCGTTTCATGGTCGGCATTGATGTTTCTTTTAAGGAATGTGCCGGAACCCGAATACGGAAATCCCATGATATCCACCTTTGGCTGTGCTGCCGCATCCCTTCCTCCGCGAACATTTCCCACGATTGCCATCAGTTTGGTGTTGCTTCCGGTTTTATCCACCAGCTTCAGTACCTCATCCTGCCCGCTCATTTGCGGGATGGCCTTTGGCGATACGAAACTCCCGAAGTCAATCACATCAAAACCAACTTTCAGCAAAGCATTGATATAAGCCGCTCGTTTTTCCGGGACAATTACCCGGGGCAGCCCCTGCCAGGCATCGCGGGGCGCTTCTGTAAGGTAGATCTTCATGTTGTGTTCCATACGGCAAATTGACTTGGGAGTGAGCAGACAGGGCTATGATAAATTAACTGTTTTCTAAAAATATTGTTTGAAGGAATCGTTTTCTGAGGCATGTTTATCTGGCTGGCCGGATGATATCTTTCCCGGGATAATCAGGCTTTTTCACCAAACGGAAAATCATAAAATCACACCCATTAAAGCCGGTCATGGTTCATCAGCCCGGCGGAGTATTGGTCGGACAGAAAATGATTTACTATACCTTCTTGTTTTTCAGCAAGTTCAGCAACCAATATGTCGCGAAATCACCAGCCGCTGAATTTCAGAGGTGCCTTCGCCAATCTGCAGCAGCCGCTGGTCGCGGTAGAAGCGCTCAATTTCGTAATCCTTCATCAGGCCGTAGCCTCCGTGAATCTGAACGGCCTCGTCGGCAACCTCTTTGGCAATTTCTGAGCAATAGAGCTTGGCCATGGCCGACTCTTTTCCATAAGGCTGTCCGGTATCCTTCAGCCAGCAGGCTTTATAGAGCAGGTTGCGTGCCAGTTCGATTTTGGTTGCCATATCGGCCAGTTTAAATGCGATGGCCTGGAATTTTGATATCGGCTGGCCGAACTGTTTACGCTCTTTTGCATAAGCCAGCGCAAGCTCAAAAGCGCCCTGAGCGCAGCCCAGCCCCATGGCGGCTATGGAAAGCCTCCCCGAATCGAGGGTGGAAAGCATGATTTTCGAGCCTTCGCCCCGTTTTCCCAGCAGGTTTTCCTCAGGAACCCTGCAGTCATCGAAAAAGAGCTGTGCGGTATCGGATGCCCGCCACATCAGCTTGCCGTGCATGGATTGCTGCGTAAATCCGGGCGTTCCTCTTTCGACAATAATGGTGGAGAACTCCTTTTTCCCGTCTTTTTCGCCGGTTACCGCCTGAACGGTAGTTCCGAGCGAGATATCAGCCGAACCGTTGGTAATGAATATTTTGGAGCCGTTGATAACCCATTCGCCGTTTTCGACATGGGCTCTGGTTTTCGAGCCTCTTGAATCGGAGCCGGCATCAGGTTCGGTAAGTCCGAATGCCCAGAGGCCTTCACCGGTACAGAGCTTCGGCAGGTATCTCATTTTCTGCTCTTCGTTGCCAAAATAGTACAACGGGCCTATTCCCAGCGAGTTATTGGCTGCAAGGGTGGAAGCCTGAGATCCGTCAACGCGTGCAATCTCCTCAACGGCGATGATGTAGGCCAGATAGTCGAGCCCCTGGCCGCCGTATTTTTCGGGCAGGTAGATGCCAAACAGACCCAGTTCGCCCATTTTTCGGGTCAGGTCGTATGAGAATTCCTCTTTTTCGTCGAGTTCGCGTGCTACCGGCCTGATTTCCCGCTCGGCAAACTGCCTTACAGTTTCCCTGATCATACGGTGCTCTTCACTTAAATTAAAATCCATACCGTGTTGTTTTGAAGTTCTTTAATTCTCTGAATAAACAATTTATTTCTGAAATATTTATGCTCTGTCCGAATGCGCTGAAGTGGTTTCCTAACTTTTCTTCAAATATACTGTTTTCGTACCGAAAATTTTGAAGAGGCGTGAATTCCGTCGCATTTATTCATCCAATTCCAGTTCTATTAGCAGTGCACTTCCATCCACCATATCACCTTCCTTCACAAGCAGTCTCTCAACTTTGCCATCGGCCGGGCTTACCACATTGTTCTCCATCTTCATCGCTTCCACCACCAGCAGTACCTGATTCTTATCCACCCTGTCGCCTTCCGCAACATTGATTTTCAGTACCTTGCCCGGCATGGGCGATACAATGGCATTGCCACCCGTGACCATATCGGTGGTGGTCAGGAAATCCACATTCTCAGGCCCGGCGCAGTCGCCCCGCTGAAAATGGAACTGAAAACCGCAGATATCCGTCAGTAGCCGGCATTTTTCGTCCCTTCCGGCAAAATAGGGGTAGCGCTTTTCACCGAAAACCAGGCAGCCGGAGGCATCGTCCTGCTCAAGCCTGGCTTCGGTTACCTCGCCGTTTTTCCTGATTTTGATGTTGTTCTTAGCGATGGAAACAAAATCCAGATAATGCTCTTCGCCATCTAGGATTAGTTTGGGATTGGGAGAGTTGCGCCAGTAACCAATGGTTTGCCAGATATTATCCTGGCTTTCTCCCTTGTATTTCAGGCTCTCCAGAAATCCCGCCAGCAGCGGAATATCCGCATCAACCGCGGCTTTCAGTGCTTTGGTGTGACTGGTAAGCGCTTCCAGGTTGTCGTCAATGTATCTGGTTGTTATCTCGTTGCCGATAAATGACTGATGCTGCATCAGTCCGGTAAGGAATGCCAGGTTGGTCTGAATGCCCTGAACGGCATACCTGCTTAGTGCTCCGATCATCCGGATTCGGGCCTCCTCCCGGGTCTCTCCGCGGGTAATCAGTTTCCCGATCATGGGATCGAAAAAGCTGTGGATGGTACCGCTTCCCGGAATTTCCATACTATCCACCCGAATACCGGGACCCGATGGCTCGCGGTACAACCGGATTTCACCAGGCGATGGCATAAAGTTGTTGAAAGGATCTTCGGCATAAATACGGCACTCGATGGCGTGCCCGGTCTGCTTCAGATCCTCCTGTTTCAGCTTCATAACCTCGCCCCCGGCAATCTTTATCTGCTCTTCAACCAGATCGACGCCGGTGGTCATTTCAGTAACCGGATGCTCAACCTGAATGCGGGTATTCATCTCGAGGAAATAGTAGTTCAGATCCTTATCTACCAGAAACTCAATGGTTCCGGCGCTATAATACCCGATTGATGAGGCGAGCAGCACCGCCGATTCACCCATTTTTTTCCTGACTTCGGGCGTGAGGGTGGGAGAGGGAGCTTCCTCCACAATTTTCTGGTGCCTGCGCTGTGCCGAACATTCGCGCTCGAACAGATGAACCATATTTCCGTGTTTATCGCCGAGTACCTGCACTTCGATATGGCGGGGATTTTCGATAAACTTCTCGATGAACACGGTTCCGTCGCCGAAGTAGTTGAGCGCTTCACGCGAAGTGTTTTCGAGTGCCTGCTCAAGCTCTGCCGCCGAACGGACAATCCGCATCCCTTTTCCGCCGCCACCCGCCGCCGCCTTGATCAGCATAGGGAAGCCCACCTTAGCATGGTTTTCGAGCAGAAATGCCGGTTCTCCCGTTATGCCGCTGCTCACCGGAACGCTAAGTTTGACGGCGGTTTCGCGGGCAGCAATCTTATTACCCATCGCCCTGATGGAAGCGGCGGAAGGACCAATAAACTCAATGCCGGCCTTTTCACAGGCTTCAGGAAACAGCGGATTCTCCGACAAAAACCCGTAACCCGGGTGAATTGCCGTAGCTCCCGTTTGCCTGGCAACCGCAATGATTGCTTCGATATTGAGATAGGTCTCGGCCAGGCTTTCGCCCTGAAGCAGCACCGCTTCGTCGGCCTGAAGCACATGCTGGGTATCGCTGTCGTGATGCGAATAAACAGCCACAACCGGGATGTTCATCCGGCGTGCGGTTCTCTGAATTCTTAGGGCGATTTCGCCGCGATTTGCTATCAGAATCTTCATGTTGTTTAAAAC
>LUZO01000317.1 GCA_001603685.1 Bacteroidales bacterium Bact_23 | reverse complement strand
ATGGAACACAAGCTGTTATTATACAATACCCTCAGCCGGAGGAAAGAGGAGTTTGAGCCCATCAATCCGCCTCATGTTGGCCTTTATGTATGCGGCCCCACGGTTTATGGCGATGCCCATCTAGGTCATGCCCGCCCGGCGGTTACTTTCGATCTGGTTTTCCGTTATCTGAAACACCTCGGATATAAGGTAAGGTATGTAAGAAACATCACCGATGTCGGCCACCTTGAAAACGACGCCGATGAGGGCGAGGATAAAATAGCCAAAAAGGCCCGCCTCGAGCAGCTTGAACCCATGGAAGTGGTACAGTTTTACACCGATCGTTACCATAAGAACATGGAACAGCTCAATGTGCTCAGTCCAAGCATTGAGCCGCGTGCATCCGGCCATATCATCGAGCAGACCGGCATGATCGAACGGATTCTGGCGTCGGGAATGGCATACGAAAGCAACGGCTCCATTTACTTCGATGTTGAAAAGTACAACAAAAGACACCATTACGGCAAGCTTTCCGGCCGTGTTCTCGAAGACCTGATAGCCAACACCCGCGAGCTGGAAGGGCAGGATGAAAAGCACAATCCCTTCGATTTTGCCCTTTGGAAAAAGGCCCAGCCCGAGCACATCATGCGCTGGCCTTCGCCCTGGAGCGACGGTTTTCCGGGCTGGCACCTTGAATGTTCGGCAATGAGCGCCCGGTATCTGGGCGAGCGCTTCGACATCCATGGCGGAGGAATGGACCTGCTGTTCCCGCACCACGAATCGGAAATTGCCCAGAGTGTGGCCGCCAACGATACCGAGCCGGTGAAATACTGGATGCACAACAACATGATTACCATCAACGGCCAGAAGATGGGCAAGTCGCTCGGCAACTTCATCACTCTCGACGAGTTCTTCAGCGGCAACCACAAGGCGCTGGCCCAGGCCTACCGGCCCATGACCATTCGGTTTTTCATTCTTCAGGCGCACTACCGCAGCACCCTCGATTTCTCGAACGAAGCGCTGCAGGCTGCAGAAAAGGGTCTCGACAGGCTGATGAACGCATGGGCCCTGCTTAAGAGGCTGAAACCCGGCGCAAGCTCAACGGTGGATGTCTCCTCCGTGGCTGCGGAATGCTACCGGGCCATGAACGACGATTTCAACAGCCCGGTGGTGATTGCCACCCTTTTCGAAACCGTAAAAATCATCAACTCGGTAAACGATGGCAAGGAATCGCTTTCGGAAAGCGATCTGAAGATGCTCAGAGAAACATTCGACACCTTCCTGGGCGAAATCCTTGGCCTGAAGGATGACCAGGCTGCCGGCGCCGACAGTGAAACGGTTGACGAGCTGATGAAACTGATTCTGGAGCTGAGGAAAAATGCCAAATCGGCCAAAGACTATGCCACCGCCGATAAGATCAGGGATGAACTGAGCCGCCTGGGCATTCAGGTGAAAGATACCAAAGAGGGCGCCGAGTGGAGCCGGCAGTAAATCGCCGGAAAAAAGCGCTGATATTAATTCCGGACTGCCTATCTTTGTGAATATGAACACTCCGGACAACCAACGAATTATCCGCATCGCCGGCGGCTCCATTTTTCTGTCGCCGGATGAGAGTCTGCCGCTGGGCAACACTACGCTCGATCCTGCTATCATGCGATTCAGGCCGGGGAAAGAGTTCTACTGGCTTGCCGAAATTGTCTCCTATAATCCCGGCAACGGCGCCGTTACCTTACGAGTACTGGATTACAATGCTGCGGATATCTCCGGATTTGAGAACCAGAAAATCCGCCGGCCCGTGAAATGGGTTCAATTCGAAATGCTTAACTGGAAAAAGCTGGAGAGTCAGCTGGCATTTTATCAGACGCGGATGATTCTGGGCATAATTGCCACTGAAACAGATGACGATTGGGATGATGATTCCGACTTTCCTGAAATCGGCAGCCTGGAAGTTCACGAAGCGTATGAAACCATCGTCATTGACGACGACATTCAGATGGAAACCCCGGCACCGGAAAGTAAGGAATCCATCCGCGAAACGGTCTATGAATCCTTCAGCCACGCCTTCACCGACGCTGTTTTCGACACCGGTTGCGTCAGGGTGATAAAGAAATTTCGCTGGAGCCCGGACCCCTTGTCCATTACCATTGAAAACAGCTACATCCTGCCCGAGTTCGATTTGATTAAGTCCTTCTTTTACAAGATGTTCGGCGGACGGAAGAGGTTTGAGGTAAAAGCGGCAATTCACCTGGAAGATGGCGTCATCAGCAGGATTGAAGCCACTTCGCCCCAGATTGCCGCCATCAACGAAACGATGATTGAAGGGGTGAAAAGAGCGCAGGTTTTGCAGTTTATCAGAAAGCAGCCCCATCAGACCGATAAATCGCTTTTTACGGCCGATGAGTTTATGGAGCTTTATACCGGTGATGACCGGAAGGGAAATGCGCTAAGCTCTTCCGAAATGGATATTCTGATGGCAGCACTGGGCGGGAAGGAGTTGCGAAACCGGAAACAGATTGAGTATCTGGCAGGAAAGTTACAATCTCCCGCGCAGAAAATCCGTTTTACTCTGAAACCGGATTTCGGGTTTGTCTTTTTCACCGAAGGAGCAACCATGAACCACTTCTGCTGGGAGCTGCTCAACAGCCACGCCACATATCTGTGGTCGTTCAGCAAAAATGCCGGAAAACCCGAAAGGCAGTTTGCAAAAGTGGAAACCATCATTGCCTCTATCCGCGAAACCGGGCGCGAACAGTACAAAAGCAGTTACAGGTACCTGCCGCCCGACCCTGACATGCACTTTTCCCTCATCTATCACAAAAATGCAGGTTCTGACTTTATTGATCCGTTTCCGGAATGGAAACACCGGCTGCTTGAGCGCCTGATTTGATGCGGAATAATTGAAAGGAAACAAACGGGAGACCTGTCCTAAAGGCTTTTTGTGCGCTTATATCCATCCCCGCAGTTTGTAGTAGGCAAGTGCCATATACTCCCTGATGACAATGATTTCATATTTCAGGTGGTTCCAGAACTGGTAGCGCAGTTGCAGATTTTCGCCAATCGGCGGAACGAACCTGTTGCCTTTCAGATCTTTATCGTTGAATACAAGGCTGGTTCCGAGCGCCGTTTCAAAGGCCGGGAAGCCGCTTACCGAGGTGAATCCGGCTTTCCGGAAACTCAGCACGGCTCTCCGGATATGTTCGGGTGAGGTAACCACCGCCAGCGGTTTGTGATGGTCTGCCGAAGCAATCAGCAGGGCGATGTTTTGCGCCTGTCCCCGGGTATTTTTCCCTTCGGTTTCGAACATAACCGCATTCGTGCCCATCCCCCTGACCCTGAGTTCGCGTTCAATCAGGTGCGGATCGCTGGCGCTGTCGGATAAATCGCCGGGAGCGGCAATGATAACCGTTGCATCCGGGCATTCATTCGCCAGCCAGCCGGTGTAATAGGCTCTGATCAGTCCGTTCTCGCTGGGGATGCCCGCCCCCGACAGCATAACAATGTATGCCGGCTCCTCTGTCATTTCGCTGTCTCTGGTGGCCAGGCGGTAAAAGGCATGAAAAGGCAGGGTGGTAAAGGCCAGAATGACGAGAAGAAGAAACAGCGCCCCCGCCGATACCAGGAAAATCCTGATAAAACGGCCGGCAAAGCTGTGTTTTTCCCTTCTCATATCCGGATGAATGGGTGGAATCAGTGCTTTTTTAAAACAATGGGCGGTGTTTGCACTACATTGCTCTGGTTCAGGTCGCGGTCCTTTATGTAGAACTCGAACATTATCGTATCGTAGGGTGAGAGCGGATTGTTCACAAACAGCGTATCCTCAATTTCACCGCTGATGGCCTTGTTCTTACCGGCAGGGGTAAGGATGGGAATGCGCCCGTTGAATGTGGCTGTGTCGTAAACAATGGTGGTATCGTTTACATAACGCGGTGTAATCAGAAAAACCTCCCTGAAGCTGCCGTTCTGTTTCTCGAAATATCTGATAAACAGGTTGTAATCATAAGGCGGCAGGGTGTCGTAGTCATACAACCCGATGTTGCCGTCGCCATCGGTGAACGAGAACTTCAGAACACCGCGCTGATCAATCCCCTGCTGGTCGCGTAGCAGCAGGAAATCCGTAAATTTAATGGCAGGCTCGGGCGGATAGTCTTCGTACCGCTTGCACGAAAACAGAAAGAGCGTCAGCAAAACAAAAGGCAGCAGAATGTGGTATTTTTTCATGGTTTTTTGTCAATAGGTGAAATAACGCGCAAATGCTGTGCCGTATTTTCCTGAAGTGCTTAACATTTAATGACTCCGCTAAATTACTGAAAAAAGGTCATTTTGTTCGTAAGGCAAAATCAGATCCGGGCCTTCCGCTGCCGCCGAATTTACCTTCGGGGAGACCCGGTAAGCCTTCATCTTCTCTGCCTGAAGCGGTTTCAGCATCGTTTTTACATACTCCGTATCCGCCGCATTCAGCCAGGCGTCGTATTGGTTCTTCTCAAGAATCACGGGCATTCGGTCGTGAATCGGTTCCATCAGCTTATTGGCGGTGGTGGTGATGATGGTAAAGGAGTGAATCAGCTCTCCGTCCGGGCTTTTCCATCCATCCCAGAGTCCGGCCATGGCAAAAATCGATTGGTCGGCCATTACAAAACGGTAGGGCAGTTTCGGGCCGCCTTTGGGCCACTCATAAAACCCGTCGGCGGGTACCAGGCACCGACGGCCGGAAATCAGTTTTCTGAACATCGGCTTCTCGTCAATGCTCTCGGCTCTGGCGTTAATCACCGGGCTGGTGCGTGGCAACTCCTTCGACCAGAAGGGAATCAGCCCCCAGCGGAACCACTGCAGATGGCCGGGCCTGTCGCCGGTAATCACCGCCAGTTTCTGTGTGGGAGCGCCGTTGTAGCGCGGCACATAAGGCTCATCGCCACCGGCAAGGCGGAAAAATTCATTGAGCTGTGACTCTTTGGTGGTAAGCGAAAAACGGCCGCACATATCGTTTGTAATGAACCATAAAGATAAGCATTCCTTCCGGATTAGTTGATAGTTTCAGCGGGATTGCTTATTTTTGGAGTTGATTTCTTCCGGTTTGATTTCTCATAATGTGAAGAAGGGAGATAAATCCGCAAATCAGGACAAAGTCAGGCATTTGGTTCTTCGCCAACTGACTATTGTACCGGAAATGATTTCCTGTAAGTAACACAAAATAATATAATTATGAAAAAATTTGCAATTGTTCTCGCCGGCAGTGGCGTATTTGACGGCGCCGAAATCCATGAAGCTACCATGACCATGCTTGCCATCAAAAAGCAGGGTGCCGATTATGAAATCTTTGCTCCGGATATCCCGCAGCATCATGTGGTTAACCACCTTACCGGTGAGGAGATGAAGGAGAGCCGTAATGTGCTTGTTGAAGCCGCCCGCATTGCCAGAGGTAAAATAAAAGATCTGAAACAGCTGAATCCCCGCGATTTTGATGCAATCATCTTCCCCGGAGGCTTCGGCGTGGCCAAGAATCTGTGTACCTGGGCATTCGATGGCCCTGACTGCACCGTAAACGGCGATGTGGAGAAAGTGATCAAGGAGATGACTTCGCTGAAGAAACCCATTGGCGCACTCTGCATCTCTCCGGTTCTGCTTGCAAAGGTACTTGGCAATGTGGAGATTACCATCGGTGATGATCCGGCAACGGCCGCCGGAGTGGAGAAAGCCGGTGCCAAACATGTAAACACCGGCCATGGAGAGGTTGTCCGCGATCCGCACCGCCCGGTATTCACCACACCCTGCTATATGCTTGATGCCAGCATCGTGGATATTGCCGAAGGCGCTGAAAATATCGTAAAGGCAATTCTGGAAGAGCTGAAATAACCAACGGTACCTGTTAAACCGGTTCAGGAAGTGTGGCCTGCAGGCAGGTTGCATTTCCCGGGCCGGTTTTGTTTTTAAAACCGGCAGTTTACTGCAATTTCCGTTTGTTCAGAACGGGAGTAAATCCTGTTTCCGGGCAACAGGTCGGGGATCACTTATACCGCATATAATAACTGCCTGTTTTCTCTCTCATGAAGTTCAGGGCCGTTATAATCACATCCATGTGGTCGAATGCAAGTTCAGGCAGGCGGTCCACCGGGAACCAGGCCGCTTCGGCGGCATCGTCGCCGCCTTTAATCCGTTTGGTAAGGTCGTTCAGGAAGCCGGTGTAGGCGATGGAGATGGTGCGGTGGCGCGGATCGCGGTCCACGGCGCCGAATGTATGGAACTGGGTCAGCTGGATTCCGGTAAGGCCGGTTTCCTCCTCCAATTCCCTGACTACGGCATCCTCGGGCGTTTCATCCATATCAATAAAACCACCGGGCAGCGCCCACATATCCTTAAAAGGAGGATTCAGTCGGCGAATAAGCAAAACATCCGGATAGTCGGCGGGAGTCTTTCTGAAAACCACGGCATCAACGGTTACTGCCGGACGGGGATATCGGTATGTGTACATCTTTTTTTTGCTAAAATAACCTGAATTATCGTATGGTTTAAAAGTATGCCGGAGATTAACCGAATATTTCAGTTAATCCTGCTGTTCTTCCGGCTCTTCAGGCTCATTGCCGGTGTTGCCGGCAACCGTAATCACAATTTCACCCTTCGGGGGATTTTTCGTATAATATCCGGCCAGTTCAGCAAGGGTTCCGCGGCGGTTTTCCTCGTAAAACTTGGTCAGCTCCCTCGAAACGCAGGCTTTGCGGCTGCTGCCCATAACTTCGGCAAGCTGTTCCAGCGTTTTCACGAGCCTGAACGGCGATTCGTACAGAATAATGGTGCAGGGCAGGGTTGCCAGAAAGGCAATTCTGGTTTGTCGCCCTTTTTTGTGGGGCAGAAATCCCTCGAAGTAGAACCTGTCGGAAGGCAGCCCCGAATTTACCAGTGCCGGAACGAAGGCTGTGGGGCCGGGAAGCGTTTCAACCTCAATTCCCTGGCTGATGCAGGTTCTGACAAGCAGAAACCCGGGATCGGAGATTCCCGGCGTGCCCGCATCGGTGACCAGCGCCACCGACTCCCCGCCGGCAATGCGCGAGGCGATGGTTTCGGAAGTGCGATGCTCGTTGTGCATATGGTGCGACTGCATCCGCGTCTCAATGCCGAAATGCTTGAGCAGCATGCCGGTTTTCCGGGTATCCTCGGCAAGAATCAGCTGTACCTCCTTTAATACGCGTATCGCCCTGAGGGTCATATCCTCAAGGTTTCCGAGCGGAGTGGGTACGAGATACAGTTTCGGCATACCGGTCAGATGGAGTCTATGAAATCGCGAAGAAGCCTGAAGATATCCTCATATTCCGAAAGCGGCACCTTATGCCCCTGATCGTAAATATTGTGATACTCAAGGTATTCCTTCCCCAGCGAATAAATAAAGATGGCGGGCACACCCCGTCTGTAGAACGGACAGTGGTCGCTGTTGCAGCTTTCGCCGCGCTCAGCCACCTTCAGAATATACTCATTGCCGGCATTTATCTTCACCAGCCGGTCGTAATAGTTCCTGAAGATGGTGCCATTTACCACGGTGATGCCTTCACTGCCTGTACCCACCATATCCAGGTTAATCAGCAGTTTTACGCGGTCGAGCGGGAACAGCGGATTTGCAGCGAAATATTCCGAACCCTTCAGCCCCATCTCTTCGCCGGCAAAGGCAATAAATATCATATCGCAGGCTGCCCGGTTAGCCGAATCGCCATAATATCCGGCTATGTCGAGCATCATGGCAATGCCGCTGGCATTGTCGTTTGCCCCGGGGAACATGGCATCCCGTCCCATCATGCCCAGATGGTCGTAATGGGCGGTAATCACAATCAGTGAATCTGTGCTTCCGTTTCCTTTCAGCACTCCGCTGATGTTTTCGATCCGGTATTCGGGGAAGAAATCGGCATCCACCGTCAAAGCGGCGGCTTCGCGTTTGGCCGGCAGGGCATCTTCGAGCACTTCAACCACCGGCCAGCCCAACTGGCGGTAACCCGGCGAAACGCTCCAGGTGAGCCTGTTCCCTGAATTGATAAGCAGATAGCCGCCGGCTCCCGGAAAGTTGGCCTTCAGCATGGAATCGGCAAGCGCGGCAGTAGCGCCTTTCAGCAGTTTTTTGTCAAACGAAAGCAGGGTATTTTTCATATCCTTCCTGAGTACCTTATCCAGCTTCTTTGCATTTACGAAATCGGTTGAATCGAGGTGGCGGATGTCGAAAACCCGGTTGATTTCCGGGCAGTCGGCCTGAACGATGAAATCGGCGCCGGCATCCAGTGCTCTTCCGCTGATATTCAGCATCATGGTTCCCGGAAATGTATTTACCGGAATGGTAAACTCCTGCGAATAGCTGTCGGTGAAAGGCATAACGCCTTTTTCGGAAAACTGCCTGGCGATAAAATGCGAAGCCTGTTTGCTTCCATAGTTTACATACCCTCTGCCATAAAACTCCTGCGACGAAAGGCGTTCAATGATGTATCGGGCATAATCGGGGTTCTGGCTCTTTGCTTCGAATGCAGTACCCGCCCAGAATTGGAGCAGGCAGAGAATAAACAGGGTGGTTTTTTTCATCGGAGATATTTTTATGCCTGAAGATAGCGGCGGGTAACATACTCATGCAACTTGACAAACGCAGGATTTGTCTCATCCCATGAATTCCTGATCTGCATCCCGTTGAATAAGGCTTCGGCCTGCTGGGCATTCAGGCAACTGTTCAGTTGGGTTATCGCCTGGTTGTACATTTCAGTGGATCCGTCGAAAAGTTCGTTTACAAACTGGAACTTCTCGTTGATTCCGATGGTTGCTTTCAGATCGCTGATGGGTTTCAGATTCATTTTATCCGAAAGGGTCAGATCGTTTTTGCCGGCCGTTATCTTTTCATTAATGGACGGCACATCCGACAAGGGTTTGTTTAAGGTTGCAGCCTGGCCAAACAGATCGGGCTGATGGTCAGCAGGTTTTACATGACGAACCGGGGGCTCGGCAGGCGGAGGCGTAAATACGGGCTCGCTGCGGATCTCCTGAAGGGGTTCAACTACAGGTGTGGGCACTACAGGCGCCTCCTCCCTGATTTCAGTTCTGATTTCCGGCTGAACTACCGTCTGAATTTCCGGCTCCGGAATCACAACTTCGGCGTGCGGTGGCTCAGGGGCCGTTTCAACAACAGGCGGAATAAAAACCGGCATCGGCTCAGGGGCCGGCTCCTGCCGCGGAGGTTCTGCCGCTGGCTCCGTTTCATGCACAACTCCGGAAAGCTCCGGCACCTTTAGCTTTTCAATATTTACATACAATTGCTGCAAAAGCGAGAGGAGAATGTCTGCCTCAATAGATGGCACCTCTGCGTCCGAAGCGGTTACTCTGTTCGCCCATAGATTTAGCTCCTTCAGTAAGTCGCTGATATTCTGCTTTATACCTTTCATGT
>LUZO01000316.1 GCA_001603685.1 Bacteroidales bacterium Bact_23 | reverse complement strand
GACCAAATTCAATCATCCAAAACAGACCTATCGACTTTTCGGAGTGGACTCAACATTTAATGCTAAACAAGCATCCGGTATTTTTACTTTATTCTGCCTGGTTGGCTCGCTTATTTCTTGTGTGACAACAATCCTGTTATCAGAGTCAGTAAGGCAATAAGCTACCAGGAAAGCGTCTGCTTCGTTTGCATCGAGAAATTCATTTAAAGCATACGGTAAATAGTGTCCGCTTTTTGACATTGCCCATGCAGTTACTTGTGTATAAGCTGCTATTACTTCAGAAGTGTCTTTGAAAAATTCTTTGGGTAAATTGTTCCTACACCAGGCTTCGAGTGCATCGTTTTTATCGTAAAGCTCTTTTTTTACCTTGTCAATGCTGATAATTTTTCCTTGATCAGCCAATTGACGAACTTTATTCCAAAAACCCGCGGCAACGTCAATCGGGTAGTGAAACCGATGGGCTTGAATAAAAAAATTACTATCTAAGACATATACCGACATTCGGTTTACAAGTGTTTAGAGAAGAAGTTTTCATATGTATCGCCCTTTAAGCCCGTAAGTTTATAGGCATCACGATAAAATAAATCACCGGATTTTACAGCCTGGTTTACATGACTGGCAAATGTGATGCTGATTCGCTTTTTGGTTGTTGCGTAAAAGTCGCCACCAGAGCCTTGACTTTCTTTTTTAGCAAATTCCCTATTGGAGTATTCTCCATAGAAATCAAAAAACTGGGGTCTGCTGATTTTGCCTGTATCTAAAGCCCTGCGGGCAATTACAATTTCACTAACTTTAAAATTTCGGGAAATATAAGCGTAATTATTGGGTCTATTAATCCACACTTCATTAAATTCCAGTTCGGGAACTAAAAATTCTGCTGCTACTTTGTCGCAAAGAATTTCAATCGGGTCGTTAGCTGGTAGCAGTTTTCTGAAATCGAAACCGGCACTGTGCCCTGTCCAAATATGGGCTAACTCATGCACAATGGTGAACATCTGAGCAGATTTGAAATCGGAATTGTTCACGAACATGAACGGTGCATATTCATCTACTAAAACAAAACCTCTGCATTCGTCAACCGGAATGGGTCTCTGAGTATTGTTTTCAACTACGCCGTTGAATACAGTAATGATCCCCTTGTCTTCAATATGGAGCACCAAATGGTCTAGTGCTTCCTGCCATGTTCTGAATTGACTTGCCCAATTTTCTGGTAATTGCAATGTCCGACGAATGTCGGCTACTATGGCATTTACATCATTGCTGTTTCTGAACTTTCCTACAAACGGCAGGCGTTGAAAATCATTGTCCTGCAGATAGTTTCTCAGCCAATCCTGCCTATGCTGTAACAGCAAAATTGTATCATATATATTGATACTTATTTTGTCAACATTGTTTCCATTGGTGCGGAAATAGGGAATGGGATTTTCTTCCTCAGGTGGTTGAGGTAAAAAAAGATAACCAAAGGGCAAATAAACCTTTTTAGAAAATTCCTCTAATTGTTTTACTGTGGGCTTTTTCAGTCCTTCCAGCCACTCTATTATTTTAGGAAACTTTTCGGCAAATGCAGGCACATCATACCCAGCCCGGGTGATAGCCCAGGTGAGCATGTCGTTATTTACATTTACTTCGGTTTTCATAATGCAAAGTTAAACATCTTTTTATTATAAGAATAGTGAAACATTCTCCTGATGCGGAAGTTGGCCAATTGCAAGTTTATACGATTTAATTGAACTCCAATTGATAATATTTCTTAAATTTTTATTACTTCTTAGCTTTATTAATGGAAAAGCATCTTTCTAGAGAACTTTGTAGAATGT
>LUZO01000315.1 GCA_001603685.1 Bacteroidales bacterium Bact_23 | reverse complement strand
TTAAAAAAATGTGAAATTTTATTCGTCAAGTGATAAAATGTTTTACCCGGCATTGACAAGATCCTGAATGACGGCAGCGGCACAAAAGCAGCCGAAAATGGCCGGCATATATGAAATGGTACCAACGGTTGACTTTTTATTGATCTCACCTTCCGACAGCTCCACGGCACTTCGCGATACCTCCTCGGGCGACCACACCGCCTTGAAGCCCTCCCAGATTCCCAGCTTATGCAGCCGTTTCCGCATATAGTAAGCCAGTTTGCAGTTGTTTGTTGCGGAAATGTCGGAAATCTTCACCTGCATGGGATCGAATTTGCCGCCTGCACCCATAGAGCTGACCAGCGGCATGCCCAGCCGCATGGTGTGATAAATAAGGTAAACCTTGGGAGATAGGGTATCGATGGCATCAATCACATAATCGTAACCGTTTTCCAGAATGTCGATCATCCGCTGGTCCTTGATGTATTCGTTTATGGCCGTGATTTTAAGTGCGGGGTTGATGTCCAGCAGGCGCTGCGTCATGATTTCCGTTTTCGGAATGTTGTTGGTGCTGATCAGCGCCGGAAGCTGACGGTTCCGGTTCGAAGGGTGAACGCGGTCGCCGTCAACAAGGGTAAGGCTGCCCACGCCGGCCCGTGCCAGTTGCTCGGCAGCATAGGCGCCCACTCCGCCAAGGCCGGCCACCAGTACGGAGGCATTGCCCAGTTTTGCGAGCTTCTCATCGCCCAGAAGCAGCCTGCTGCGCGATTGCCAATCGGTATTTCCCATAGTTCTGATATTTTCGCCGGCAAAGGTAAGGAATTGTGCCGCTGCCGGATTCCAAAATCATGGGCTGCATCCGGAAAGGCAACCGGTATGGTTCCAACGGATTTTTCGCAGGCAATCAAAGACCTTCCTTTAAAAAATAGCCTCATTTAAAATTATTTTTAACCGGAACCTGTTCCGTTTTACCCTCATATTAATTTAT
>LUZO01000314.1 GCA_001603685.1 Bacteroidales bacterium Bact_23 | reverse complement strand
GAATAAACGGCATTGGAGTATTTTATATTTTTGAACTATGGAAGAGAATAACAAAACGCTCAGCAGTGCGCGAAAAATCCGGCAGGTAAAACCTGCGGCAGCCAAAAATGTTTTTGAACACGGCAAAGTACCGCCGCAGGCCACCGATCTGGAGGAGGCTGTACTGGGGGCAATTATGCTTGAAAAGGATGCACTTGCAACCATCATCGACATCATTCGTCCGGATGCTTTTTACAAGGATGCGCATCAGATAATATTTCAGGCGATAACCAAGCTTTTTGCAAAGGGAGAACCCATTGATATCCTGACCGTTACCAATGAACTCCGGTTTTCCGGCGAACTTGAAGCCGCCGGCGGGCCGTTTTATCTGGCGCAGATTACCAACCGGGTAGCCTCCGCGGCAAATACCGAGTTTCATGCACGCATCATTTTGCAGAAATTCATCCAGCGCGAACTAATCAGAATCTCATCCGAGATTATTCAGGATGCCTACGAAGATACCACCGATGTTTTTCAGCTTCTCGACAGAGCTGAGAATCAGCTTTTCAGTGTAAGCGAGAACAATATGCGCCGCAACTACCTGGATATGCAAACGCTTATCCTCGAAGCCAAGAAACGCATCGAACAGGCGCACACCCAAAGCAACGACGGGCACTTCAGCGGGGTGGCGTCGGGATTTACCGAGCTTGATCGTATAACCGGAGGCTGGCAGCCCTCCGACCTGATTATCATTGCCGCACGCCCCGGAATGGGTAAGACCGCATTTGTGCTTACCATGGCGAGAAATGCCGCCATAGGCACCAAGACACCGGTTGCTGTTTTTTCGCTTGAGATGTCGTCAATACAACTGGTAACCAGGCTCATATCGGCAGAGGCCCAGCTTTCGGGCGAAAAACTGCGAAAGGGAACGCTTGAGAATTACGAGTGGGAGCAACTGAATACCAAAATCACTCCGCTGATTGATGCACCGATATTTATCGACGATACCCCCTCTCTCTCCATTTTTGAACTGAGAGCCAAATGCCGGAGGCTGAAGGCGCAGCACAACATCCAAATGGTTATCATTGACTACATTCAGCTGATGACCGCCGGAATTGACAGGGGAAGCGGAAATCGCGAGCAGGAGATCAGTACAATTTCGCGTTCGCTGAAAAGTCTTGCCAAGGAGCTGAATATACCGGTGATAGCGCTTTCGCAGCTAAACCGTTCGGTAGAGCAGCGCCCCAACAAAAAACCCCTTCTCTCCGACCTTCGAGAATCTGGAGCCATTGAGCAGGATGCAGATATGGTGGTTTTCATCTACAGACCTGAATATTACAATCAGAATGTGGACGAAAGCGGCGCTAGTCTTGCCGGCCATGCTGAGGTGAGCATAGCAAAGCACCGTAACGGCGCACTGGCCGATGTCAAGCTGCGGTTTATCAGCAGGTACGCCACTTTTACCGATCCGGAAGAGAATACTTACGATTATCAGGGTTCGATGCAGCCCAATCAGGCATTCAGCCAGGGTGGGATAAATACGGTAACCTTTGCTTCGAAATTGAATGATAATACTGATGGTTCAGAACAGGAAGAAGTTCCTTTTTAATTTTAGCCTGATTCCTGAGGCATAAACGGCAATTCCGCAAAAGCCAGAATATGTATAACAAAAGCGGCCGTTCAGCCGTTTAATGATTATGATGCATACAACTCAAACCATGAGAAAGATATTTCTGTCAGCAATTCTGATGTTTATCCTGACCCTGAGCTCCCATGCGGCCTATATCCTGATTCCCATGGACAAGGTTCAGAAAAATCACCTGAAAGCTTACGGTATTGCCTACTGGACGCTGCAGCAGGATGTTGAGGTAAGCTGGCTGCTGAACTACCGCGGCGGCAGCTTTATGTTCAGGCACCACCCATCCCTTGAGGCCGAATGTGTGGTGAGGGGCATTACCTTTCAGGTGATTGCCGATGTTCAGGCGGATGCAATCCTGCTGGAAATCAGCGATCCGGCAGTAAATATGGATGAAATGAGGCTGCAGAAGGCACCCCGGGTTGCAGTCTATACCCCCGAAAACAAGCTCCCGTGGGATGATGCCGTTACCCTTGCCCTTACCTATGCCGAAATCCCGTACGACAAGGTATATGACGACGAGGTGATTGCCGGAGTGCTGCCAATGTACGACTGGCTGCACCTCCACCACGAAGATTTCACAGGGCAGTACGGCAAATTCTGGGCCGCTTACCGCAATGCCCCCTGGTATCAGGAGGATGTGAGAAAAACGGAAGAGGCTGCGGCCAGGCTGGGATTCAGCAAAGTATCGCATTTGAAAAGAGCCGTTGCCTTGAAAATCAGAGAGTTTACGGCTGGCGGAGGATACCTGTTTGCCATGTGCTCAGCTCCGGATAGCTATGATGTTACCCTGTCAGCGCTTGACCTTGACATCTGCGATGTGATGTTCGACGGCGATCCTGCAGACCCGAATGCCAACTCGAAACTGGATTATCACAACTGCTTTGCATTCACCGGATTCAGCCTGGTAACCAACCCCTACGAGTATGAAATCTCGAACATCGATGTTACCACTACCCGAAAAGTGACAAAAGCCAACGATTTCTTCACCTTATTTGATTTTTCGGCAAAGTGGGATGCGGTTCCCACCATGCTGACCCAGAGTCACGAACGCATCATCAAGGGGTTTATGGGACAGACCACCGCCTTCAACAAGGACTTCGTGAAACCCAATGTCATTGTTCTTGGTGAAAATAAAGCGGCCAATGAGGTGCGTTACATTCACGGCATTTTCGGGAAAGGCACCTGGACATTCTACGGCGGACACGATCCCGAGGATTATCAGCATCTGGTTGGCGACCCCCCCACCGACCTGAATATGTATCCCAATTCACCGGGATATCGCCTGATACTCAACAATGTACTTTTCCCGGCAGCCAAAAAGAAAAAACAAAAGACCTGATAAGGACATCTGTTTCCGGCTTTCAGGCAAGTTAAAACCAGACAAACTCTACCCCAATCGTTTATATGCGAAAACCTTTTTCAGTCCTTTTGTATCTGTTATTGATTCCGGGACAACTCCTTCTTGCCCAGCAAAAATTTACCATCAGCGGTTTTGTAAGGGAAAAAACCAGCCGCGAACTGCTTCCCGGAGTGAATGTTTACTTCCCTGAAATCCGCAGCGGAACCGTTACCAATAATTACGGATTTTATTCGGTAACTCTGCCTTCCGGCAAATATCAGGTCATCTATTCCTATGTCGGTTACACTCATGAAATCAGAGAGATAGACCTGAACACCAACCTGAAAGCCGATATAGACCTTGACCCCAGCCTGACCATCAGCGGGGTTACCATCTCAGCAGAGAAGGCAGAAAGAGTGAGTGAGAGCAACCGGATCAGCATCATTTCGCTGCCGGTACAGCAAATCCGGGATATTCCGGCGCTACTGGGCGAAAAGGATGTTTTTAAAACGCTGCAACTGATGCCTGGTGTGCAGAAAGGGTCGGAAGGAAGCAGCGGGCTGTATGTGCGAGGCGGCGGCCCCGACCAGAACCTCATTATCCTCGACGACGCTCCGGTGTACAACGCCAGCCATCTGTTCGGCTTTTTCTCAATTTTCAACGGCGATGCCCTGAAGAGCGTGGAACTTACCAAAGGCGGATTTCCGGCAAGGTATGGCGGAAGGCTGTCGTCGGTGGTGGAAATGACTATGAAAGACGGAAACAAGCAACAACTGGCAGGTGAAGCCGGTGTTTCAATCATTGCATCAAGACTTATGCTGGAAGGCCCGCTGAAAAAGGATGTCTCTTCATTTCTGGTATCCGCCCGCAGAACCTATGTAGATGCGCTGATACGGCCTTTCATGTCATCGGATAACGGCGGAGGATACTACTTTTACGACTTCAATGCAAAGGTAAATTACGACTTCGGGCCGAAAAACAAACTCTACCTGTCGGGCTACTTTGGCAGGGACAAGTTCCATTTCTTCAACAAATACAATTACGACGATTACAAATCAAAGGAGAAGGGCGGGCTCTACTGGCAGAATGCAACCGGCACCATGCGCTGGAACCACCTGTACAACGATAAGATATTTGCCAATACCTCGCTGATATACAGCAAGTATAACCTTCAGATTTACAATGAAGACAAGAGCAATACCGGAACCTACATCCTGAAATATTATTCCGGAATCAGGGATATTGCCTTTAAATACGACCTGGAATACCACATTTCCACCTCCTATACCCTGAGAGCCGGCGCCCAAACCACCAACCATCTGTTTACGCCATCGGCCATTGTGGAAAAAGACAGCCATGCATTGCTGGATTTCAAAGAACAGACCCGCTACAACTCTTATGAATCAGGTATTTATATCGAAAATCACCTCAACCTGCATAACCGGTTCCAGGCCAATGCCGGGATAAGGCTGAGCCACTTCATTACCGGAAAAACCGGCAGGTTTGCCCCCGAGCCAAGGCTTTCGCTCAACTACCTGATCAGCGAAGGGCTTTCGGCCAAGGCGGCTTATGCGGAGATGAACCAGTACATCCACCTGCTCAGCAACACGGGAATCGGGCTGCCCACCGACCTGTGGGTACCCTCAACGGAACGGGTGAAGCCACAGAACTCAAGGCAGATCTCGGCAGGACTGGCAAAGGACATCGACAGCAAAAACCTCACCCTGACCATCGAGGGTTACCACAAATGGAGCAGGCGTGTGCTGGGCTACAAACCGGGCGCCAGCTTCCTGCTGCTCGATGACCCTACCGGAGCTCAAAATTTCACCTGGCAGGACAATGTTACCGCCGGAGAAGGCAGATCATACGGCGCTGAAGTGCTGCTGCAGCGAAAAACCGGCAAACTGAGCGGCTGGATCGGGTACACCCTATCATGGACAAAACTCCGGTTTGATGAGATCAATTTCGGGAAGTATTTCTGGGCAAGGTACGACAGGCGGCACGATGCTTCGCTGGTGCTGATCTATAACCTGCAGAAAAACATCACCCTGTCAGGCTCATGGGTGTACGGAACCGGGAACGCCATTACGCTTCCGGTTGGCGAATTTGCCGGATATGAACACAACCCGAATTATGAACTATTCATGGAACTGTACCCCTATTATTCCGTTTATTACAATACAGTAACCGATTACGGAGAGGTAAACTCATTCCGGATGAGGGCCTATCACCGGCTCGATTTCGGCATCCAGTTCATGAAGAAAAAACCAAAATATGAAAGGATTTGGGAAATCAGCGTTTACAATGCCTACAGCCGAAAGAATCCGTTTTTCTATTTTATCGATCATGAATATAAGGACAACGGAAACATAAGCAAGCTCAAACAGGTTTCAATTTTCCCGATCATCCCTTCCATTTCGTACAACATAAAATTTTAATACTTTGAAAACAAGAATATTAAACATATTACTAATCCTGATTTCACTTACCACATTAAACTCGTGCGAGGATTTGATGATATCCGATGTGGAAACTCCCAAAACCGATCCCAAGCTGGTGGTTTTCTCCGTGATCTCTCCTCAGGATGAGCTGATAAAGGTAAAAGTATCCAAAAGCCTGCCTTTGTACAGCTTTAAGCCTTCTGTCGGATGGGATAACCAATTTCCGGTGGTAAACAATGCCACGGTAACCATTTCGGATGGCATAAACAATTATAATTTATCGTATGATGAAGATATTGAGGTATATATCATTGATTCAGCATCATTGAAGATTATCCCGGGAAGAAGTTATAATCTCAAAGTGAAAACACCTGACGGATTCAATGCGGAATCAAGCTGTACCGTACCGGTTGAAACGCCAGCGGCCATCCAAATAACCGGAATTGATTACATTCATAAATATGGTGAGAAGTTTTGCAATGTAAATCTCCAGCTCCCGGATCTTCCCGGAAACGGCCAGTTTTACAGGATTTCACTTATGGGGCAACGATACGAAGAATATGCTCAAATCTATTCTTATTATCATGTTGGTCTAACCCGTGGCGATGAGGTCTTTTCCGATAAAAACAGGGAAGGCACCAATTTCACTTTCCGCACCGGCGAGATCTATCTGAGTATGGAAGGACCCGATCTTTTTTATGCCAGCGTTTATGTGACGGACGAGGCATATTACAACTATCACTATTCGCTAATGACATTTGAGGATGAGAACCCCTTTTCAGAACCAACTCCGATTTTCAGTAACATCAAAGGCGGGCTTGGCGTTTTTGCCGCTGTAAACGGCAGAATGGATACTTTCGATATCAGTGAAAAGAATCCCTGAAAAACAGGGTTTACTTACGCTTGTAGGTTACATACGAATAATTGAAGCCAAGGGTATCCATTGCCCCGACATCCTGCCTTTCTGTCTCCGTCCACTCATCCGGGTTTATCTCAGGATAAAAGGTATCGGCTTCGAAGTCCTTATGTACCCAGGTGATATAGAGCTTCTGCGCCAGGGGCATAAAATCCCTGAATATCTCCGCACCTCCGATGATAAAGTTCTCGCGGTCGCTGTCCATTTTGCCAATGGCATCCTCAATGGAATGAGCCATCACGCAGCCGGGAAGCTGAAGGGATTTATCCCTTGTTATTACCAGGTTCCGGCGTTTTGGCAGCGGCCTGAAGGGCAGCGATTCATAGGTTTTGCGGCCCATCACCACGGTATGGCCGGTGGTAAGTGCCTTAAAACGCTTCAGATCTTCGGGGATATGCCATATCAGCCGGTTATCCTTTCCAATCGCCATGTTCTGCGCAATGGCCACCAGTATCGAGAACTCTTTCATAACTGTTTTCTGATTCATTTAACTGCTTAAACCGCCACTTCGGCCCTGATATGGGGATGCGGGTCGTAACCCTCGAGAAGGAAATCTTCAAATCTGAAGCTGAATATATCCTTTACTTCAGGGTTTATCACCATCTTCGGCAATGGCCTGAAATCGCGGCTCAGTTGTAGCTCTACCTGCTCGAGGTGGTTGAGGTAGATGTGGGCGTCGCCGAAAGTATGGATAAACTCGCCCGGTTTCAGGCCGGTTACCTGCGCAATCATCATGGTCAGCAGGGAATAGGAGGCGATGTTGAACGGCACGCCCAGAAAGATATCGGCACTCCGCTGATAGAGCTGGCACGATAGTTTTCCGTTTGCCACATAAAACTGGAACAGCACATGGCAGGGAGGCAGCGCCATACTGTCCACTTCACCGGGGTTCCAGGCACTTACCATCATACGGCGCGAGTCGGGTTTCTCTTTGATGAGCTTCAGCACCTCGCTGATCTGGTCGATGGTTCTCCCGTCGGCGGTCTCCCACGAGCGCCATTGCTTGCCGTACACCGGGCCAAGGTCGCCGTTCTCATCGGCCCACTCATCCCAGATGGTTACCTTATTGTCGTGCAGATATTTGATGTTGGTATCGCCTTTCAGAAACCACAGCAGCTCGTGGATGATTGACCGGAGATGCAGTTTTTTCGTTGTCATAACCGGGAATCCATCCTCCAGGTTAAAGCGCATCTGATATCCAAAAACACTTATGGTACCGGTTCCGGTGCGGTCTGATTTCCGCACGCCGTTTTCCATTACATGCCGCAGCAAATCGTGATATTGCCTCATTTCATCCTAATCTTTCTGCAAAATTATGCCTTTACAACTTCAATTGCCGTTTTACGGCAGGATGTTATTAACAGACTTTTCAGGCTAACCCGATCCGGAACCAAACGCCTATCCGGCTTCCCCGCCGCTTCTTTCCTTAAAGTGCAGCGAATCGCCCCATTTGTTGTAACCAACCACATTGCCGATCTGCGCTATTCTCTCTTCCAGGAATCGTTTGTAATCTTCGGCATTCTGGGTTATTTTGGGCTTATTCTCGTATAGGTTGTAATCGTCGCGGTAAATTCCGGGTGTGATGTTGGGCATGATGATGTTGGCTCCAAGCTGCAGCGCCTTTTCGCGTCCGAAAGGGTCAATTGCCTGAAGGGCAGTGGAAGCGGCAATGTTAATGTTTTTCATCAACAGGCGGAGGATTGCAATCATCTTCAGCGAAAGCACAAAGCGCTCTTCCAGGGGCAGCAACAGATTCTTGTACTGGTACAGCGGAGTTTCGTGATGCTCAATGTAAGGCCCCATGCCGCACATATCGATATCCAGATTCTTCATAAAGAGCAGGTCATCCGCCAGATTCTCCGCCGTTTGGAACGGCAATCCGATCATCACTCCGGTGCCCACCTGATAGCCGGCTTCCCTCAGGTCGTGCAGCGCCTTTATCCTGCGTTCGAAACGGTGTTTTTTTTCCGTGGGATGGATTTTGTAATAGAGCTGCTGATCCGACGATTCTATCCTCAGCAGATAGCGGTGAGCACCGGCGGCAAACCATCGTTTGTAAACTTCAGGCGATTGCTCGCCAACAGAAAGGGTAACGCCAAGTTTGTCGTCGGAAATTTCCTTGATGCGATGGAGCAGATTCTCTATTCTGGCCGTATAGGCTTCGCTTTCAAGCTCCCCGCCCTGAAGCACTACCGAGCCAAAGTCGTTTTCGTAAGCAAAGCGCGCAGCCTCAATGATCTCATCATCGGAGATATTATACCTCTTTACATGACGGTTTCCTTTGCGGATGCCGCAATAATAACAGTTCTTTGAGCAAATATTTGAAAACTCAATCAATCCCCTGAAATAGACCACATTACCCACATTCTCCTCTTTAACTTTGGCGGAGCGGGCAAACAACTCGTTTATCTCATCGCCGGTGCAGGTAAGCATGCGGATGATATCATCCCTGGTAAAGGTGTCCTTATGTATAATTTCGCTGAATGGCGTCATCTGTCAAAACTTTTGCGACTGCAAAGGTAGCTTAAAAACGCGTATCATCTGCGCCAGTTCGATACGGCCATGTGCCAGGGGTTCCGGTAGGTTTCGGAACGGATGAGGAGAAAATCGGCCTGGTTTTCAGGAATGGATTCGTAACTGAACAGAAAGCGCAGTGAGAGCGGATTTCCGGGTTCTCCGTAGGTCCACTGCTCGGATGAGCCGTTGCGGTAAACGATGTTGGGAGGCCCAAAGATGATATAAATCATTCCTCTGTCCGATTTCCATCCCTCGCGGCTGAGGGTAAAAAAGCGGTTTGCCTCCTCCACCCTGCCGTAATAGCGCTTTAATTGCGACAATGCCCTTTCGGAGTGGCCGGTGAGTTTTACCCAGAACTGATCAATGGCAGCCCTTGGCGGCTGCTGTTCCATTTCAGTGTATTCGGCATCGGTAGAGATGTACCTGACCGACTCCCGCATCTGAACAACGGAGCCGATTTTCGGGAAGCCGTCGTAAAAGCGGTGGATAACCACAACCTGTCTGCCTTTCGACTCGATCAAATACCTGCCCTCACCGGCAAAGGTTTTTAACCCTGAAAATCCGTTGCTGACGGATATTTCAAAGGTGCTGTCGGGCGTCTGGCCAAAGGATGATGACCTGAGGGTATGGGGCGGTGAGGCCGGCAGATATTTCCGTTTAAAGTAGCTTACCGTCAGCACTTCCGATTCCCTGACCGATCGAAGATACATTGGTTCATTTCTGAAAAGCCAGCTTCGCATCAGCGGCCTGCCGTATTCATCCAGAAGCAGGTAATCGTGGATGTTGACGGCGTGTTTTTTCTGCAGATTCAGAAAAGCGCCATAGCTTATATCCGCATTAAGGTCGGTAAGCTCAACGCTCAGCACATAGTCCTTGCCCGCAGGAGCCAGCACAGGCAGGGAATCGAGGAAAATATCCTTCTGCCTCAGCGAATCGCTCCCGAAAACCGTAGCCGAATCTATCAGGGCGCCCTTCTCATAGCCATCAAACAACTGATAGCTCAGCCTGAAATGCGACTTGCCTGTACCGTTTTCAGTTTTATAGGTAAGCCCTTCCATCGGAAAACGCACATATAGATTGGTAATGGTGTCGCCGAGGTTGAAAAGGGCATACGACAAGCCTTCCAGTTGCCTGTCAGGCTTATAGAATCCCGAGATATTGCGGTACGACAGCTTTCCCGGCCCTTTGCAGGATGCCAGAACCAGCGCTGAAACAATGAAAAACAGCCATTTATTATTGACTAATCGCATTTAATTTGAAGTTTTTTTGTGCCCGGAATCCTCCTGTCAGTAATTTCAGATAACAGAAGTTATTGACTTGCCTCAACCGTTCAGTTGCGGCTGTCATGATGGTAAAGTTAACCCTTTTTGTGTCACGGGAAGCGTTAAAACAGAAAAATTCCTGCTGATCCGGATAACGGATATCAGGATACCCTCAGCCGGCTGCCTACCCTGAGGATTTTATCGGGCTTAATGCCGTTTATTTTGCAGAGCTGATTGACCGACACCCCATACCTGCGCGATATTTTTGACAGGGTATCGCCCGATCGGATTGTGTGGTATTTTGTTCCTGAACCACCTGATGATGCAACGGCTGACGACCCGGAGCCTCCGCCCTTCCAGAAGCTTCGGCAAATTAAAAGGGTATCCTGCGTAAGGGTGTAATTCTCGAAGTCGATAATCTTTGCCGGGTTAAAATGTTCGCCCCTGAAACGGGTTTCGAAATGGAGGTGGGTGGTGGTTGCCCTTCCGGTTCTTCCTCCCAGGCCCAGGACTTCTCCCGCTTTAACCTCCTGATTGACATCAACCAGTATTTTCGATAAGTGGCCATAAAGCGTTTCCAGGCCGTTGTTGTGTCTGACCACAACCATCTTCCCATAGCCGCTCATGGTTCTGGCAATCCTCACTTTTCCATCCCAGGCGCTTTTTACTGTATCATTCAGTTCAAGTTTGATGTCCATTCCGGCATGAAAGCGACTTCCTCTCGGGCCGTATTTCGAAAGAAGTTTCCCCCTGAATGGGAAGCAGAAATCGTTCTCCTCGGGGATATTCAGCAACAGCATCACTGAATCCTTCATGTTATGCACTTCACTCATGCCCGTCCGTATATAGAGCGTATCCCACCTGTTGCTGTAAAGCACATCAACGGGCACAAACATAAAATCTTCAGGAATGTAATTCTCATCTTCCAAATGCTGATCCTCGTTGTATTCGAATGGGAACGGGCCCGGCATCATATCCGGATCTTCATACAGAAAGGAGGTGGTATCGATGACGATCTGAGCGGAAGCGACCGGGGATAAAAGCGTGAAAGCAGCGACAACCAGAGCAAACATTCCTGCCTTAATAAAACCCGGCAGCAATTGCTGCAGAGGTTGAATTAAGAAAGCAACCATCCGGGAAAACCCCGGGAATACGCTCTCAAAGCGGGAATATCTGTGATTGGCCGTGGACATTTCGAACTTTAAGAGGGCAAAAATAACATTTTAACCATACCGCAAAATACAACCGCATACCTGCAATCAGGTATAATCCGCCGGGGCTATTTATTATTATCTTGATTTACAATTTTTTAGACAAACAG
>LUZO01000313.1 GCA_001603685.1 Bacteroidales bacterium Bact_23 | reverse complement strand
GTTATAAGCATTTATATTAAAAGGCCTTCCGGTTATCACCGGTCCGGCATCGGCAATTGCCTGATTTTTGGCTTCATTCTGCAAATGATGTCCGGGAGCGCGGCTTTTTATCATATATTCGCAGTTGAAAACAACGCTCAGCTCAGGTTGAGAAAAGAAAGAATCATACAGCATTTGGAATTATGAGTTACGAAAAAGCAAAATCAGTTAAAGAGATTACCATTAACGGCAAAACCTACAAATTCAGTTCGCTGAAGGCTCTTGCCGAAGGCAGGGTTGACCATCTGCCGTTCAGTATCCGCATATTGCTTGAAAATGCCCTCAGGAATTACGACGGTTTCAGCATTACCGACGAGCACATCAAAACGCTTGCCGGCTGGCAGCCCGAGCCTGTGGATAAGGATATTCCGTTTATGCCCGGCCGCATTCTTATGCAGGACTTTACCGGCGTTCCGGCCGTGGTGGATATGGCATCGCTGCGTGCGGAGTTTGTAAGGCACGGAAAGGATGGCCAGAAGATCAATCCCGCCATTCCGGTTGATCTGGTGATTGACCATTCGGTGCAGGTGGATTACTTTGGTACCAACTACGCCTACGACCGCAATGTGGAGCTTGAATTCGAGCGCAATAAGGAGCGCTACGAGCTGCTGAAATGGGCACAAAGAGGCCTCAACAACTTTACCGTTGTCCCTCCCGGAATGGGAATCTGCCATCAGGTAAACCTTGAATACCTTGCAAAGGGAGTGCTCAGCCGCGATGGCTGGCTCTTCCCCGATACGCTGGTGGGTACCGACTCGCACACCCCAATGGTTAACGGAATCGGCGTAATTGCCTGGGGAGTTGGCGGCATTGAAGCCGAAGCCGCCATGCTGGGCCAGCCCATCTTCTTCACCTGCCCCGAAGTAATCGGGCTGAAGCTTACCGGCAGAATTCCCGACCACTGCACCGCCACCGACCTGGTGCTTTCCATCACCAAAGTACTGAGAGACAAGGGCGTTGTGGGCAAGTTCGTGGAAGTGTTCGGCGACGGGCTCGACAACCTCAGCGTAACCGACCGCGCCACCATCGGGAATATGTCGCCCGAATTTGGCTGCACCGTCACCTACTTCCCCATCGACGAACGCACCCTCGAATATATGCGCTCCACCAATCGCTCCGAAGAGCAGATCAGCATTGTGGAGAACTACTGTAAAGAGAACCTGCTGTGGCGCACCGGAAAAGAGGAGATCAACTACTCATCGGTGGTTGAATTCGACCTCTCCACCCTCGAACCCACGGTCTCCGGACCCAAACGGCCGCAGGACAAGATTCTGGTAAAAGACCTGAAGAATGTTTTTGCCGAGCTGCTTCACAAGGAGTATCAGCGCACCTATGCCAAGGCAGATCAGCGCAAGGAGTCGGTATGGCTTGCCGAAGGAGGCTCGGGCACCGAATTTATCTACGGCAAGATTCCGAAAGAGGGGCATACCATTCCCGGCGAGGTGGTGCAGGATTCGCTGCATTCCGTAAGGGTGCGGCACAAAAACCAGGAGTTTATCCTGAGCGACGGCAGCATAGCCATTGCCGCCATAACCAGTTGTACAAACACCTCGAACCCGGCCGTTATGATAGGCGCCGGACTGCTGGCACAGAAAGCGATTGAACGCGGGCTGCGCACCAAATCGTGGGTAAAGACATCGCTGGCTCCCGGCTCGAAAGTGGTAACCCAGTATCTGGAGCGTTCCGGCCTGAACCATGCGCTGGATGCGCTGCGGTTCCACACGGTGGGCTACGGCTGTACCTCATGCATCGGCAACTCAGGACCGCTGCCCAACCACATTGCCGAAGCCGTTGACAAAGGCGATCTGGTGGTGGCTTCCGTACTTTCGGGCAACCGCAACTTCGAGGCGCGCGTACATCCGCAAACCAAGATGAATTTCCTGATGTCGCCCATGCTGGTGGTTGCCTATGCCCTGGTGGGAAGGGTGGACATCGACCTGATCAACGATCCGCTGGGCTACGACCCGAACGGAAATCCCGTTTATCTGAAAGACATCTGGCCCGGCCGCGAAGAGATTCAGCATACCATCAACGAATGCGTAAAGCAGAGCGATTTCAGGGAGGTGTACGATGTGATATTCGACGGCTCCACCGACTGGCAGAACCTGGAGGTAAACCTGGATCAGAATTATGAGTGGAATCCCGACTCCACCTACATCAAGGAGGCGCCATTCTTCGAGAACCTCAGCGATACCCCCGATCCGGTTTCCGATATCCAGAACGCCCGCGTGCTGCTTTACCTCGGCGATTCGGTTACCACCGACCACATTTCGCCCGCAGGCTCATTCAAGGAGGACAGCGCCGCCGGACAATACCTCAAATCGAAGGGAGTGGAGAAGCCGGCCTTCAACTCATACGGTTCGCGCCGCGGAAACCACGAGGTAATGATGCGCGGAACCTTTGCCAATGTGCGTATCAAAAACAAAATTACCGATAAGGAAGGCGGTTACAGCCGCTATTTCCCCGATAACAAGGTGAGAACCGTTTACGAAACGGCCATGCTGTACCGGAAAGACCAGACTCCGCTTATTGTGCTGGCCGGTAAGGAGTACGGCTCCGGCTCGTCGCGCGACTGGGCAGCCAAGGGAACCTTCCTGCTGGGCATCAGGGCGGTGATCGCCGAGAGTTTCGAGCGTATCCACCGCAGCAACCTGGTTGGAATGGGCGTGGCTCCGCTGGTATTCGTAAACGGCGAAAGTGCCGCCTCGCTCGGACTTGACGGTTCAGAAACCTTCACCATTTCAGGCCTTGCCGAAAACCTCACCCCGCATAAGATGCTGGATGTAAAAGCGGTTCATCCTTCGGGAAAGACCACTGAGTTTAAGGTAAAAGCCCGTTTGGATTCGGCCATCGAAATAGAATACTACAAAAACAACGGAATCCTGCAGTATGTATTGAGAAACTACCTGAAGAACAGTTAATTAATCAGGCAGGATTCACTTCAGTTCAACTTCTTCGCCTCTATCAGGCGTCTTAAAGTCATGGATCGGCTCAGCATCTGAGATGCTGATGCCTTTCCCGTTATCAGTAATTTCACGGAATCCACAACAGCAGGCAACCCGCCGCACCTGTTGTGCAAACCATATTTAAAAAACCAAAAGCCATGAGTCAGAACAATGATATGTATCCGGCAGCCACTGCCGAAAATCTGAAGAAAAAAACAGAGCTGGCACCCAAGCAGATGGAAGCCTGGCGTAACTTCAGCCGCACCGTTTTTAAGGAAGGAGTGCTCGACGAAAAGACCAAACAACTGATTGCCGTAGCGGTAGCTCATGTAACCCAGTGTCCGTACTGCATCAAGTCGCATGTTCCGCAGGCGATGCGCAGCGGCGCCACCAAAGAGGAGATTATGGAAGCCATCTGGGTAGCGGCCGAGATGCGCTCCGGCGGTGCCTATGCCCATGCCACCATTGCGGTTGAGGCGATGACAGAAGAGGAGGAAAGGGAGAGGAAGAGAAGTTCTAATGCCTAATGCCAAATCCGCCGCGGCAGAGCGCCGCCAGGCGCTGCAATCCCTCCCCACCGACAATACATTTCTTTTGAGAGTCCCCCTTCTTTATTCTCCTGTACTTTTGGCTTGATCCAAAAGTACCAAAAGATCAGGGCTGCCTGAAAATGGAGACGGAAGTCAGAAGTCAGAGGTCGGAGGTCAGAGGTAATCCGCCAGAGGCGGACCACCGTTAACGGGTCAGAAATCCGATCCGCCGCGGCGGACTAAAATCTGCAATCCAAAATTTTAACTATACCCTGCCTGTTTTTTTAACGCCATTTTCAGAATGCCCCCTATTTTTGGATTTGAGATTTGAAATGAATACGCCGTATCACCAAGCCCCCGCTGCGCCTCCAAATCCCGGAGGGACGGCCTTATCGGTTGCAGGTTAAAAAAAAAAAGATAAAAGTAAAAAGTAAAAAGTGAGGTAGGAAGTGAGAGGTAATTGGTAAGAGAAGTTCTAATGTCTAAAGTCTAATGTCAAAAGCGAAGAAA
>LUZO01000312.1 GCA_001603685.1 Bacteroidales bacterium Bact_23 | reverse complement strand
GTATGAGAATAACTACCAAAATGACAATAATCAGTACTTAAACGCAATGTAGGTTACGGAGTTGTGTAAAAAAGTAAAATATTCGTAAAGACAGGTATAAGTTACTTCAACCATTTAAACTTACCTGCGCTTGATTTATATCCTTTGGTAAACAATCCACAATTTCACAATCATACGCCTGTTTTTGGGTTCAGCCCGATCTTTTACTATTTTTACGCCCTTGTAACCACATCAGCATATGGGAACTCGCGTCACTGTTAAAAAATCATCGGGCGAAAGGCAGGATTTCTCCGAAGAGAAGCTAATCCATTCGTTGCGGAATTCGGGAGCTTCCGAAGAGATTATCCACTCCATTATTCCGGAAATCAGAAAAGAGCTTTACGAAGGCATCCCAACCAGGACCATCTATAAAAAAGCGTACAAACTGCTTCACAGGCGTGTGCATTCGCTGGCGGCGCGTTACAGCCTGAAAAACGCCATTATGGAGCTTGGCCCGACGGGTTACCCATTCGAAAAATTTGTTGGCGAACTGATGAAGCGGCTCGGCTACGAGGTGAATGTCGGCATCATTCTTCCCGGAAAGTGTGTGAATCACGAGGTTGATGTGCTGGCCTGGAACGAAAGGCAGAAAATCATGATTGAGTGCAAATACCACAATACAGCCGGCCGCATTTGTACCGTTCAGATCCCGCTCTATATCCAGTCCAGGTTTATCGATCTGAAAACGGTTTGGGAATCCGAAGCGCCGGAAAGCCACCGGACATATCAGGGATGGGTGGTAACCAACACCCGTTTTTCGGAAGATGCCGAGGTCTACGGCAGGTGTGCCGGTCTGCATCTGGTAGGTTGGGACTATCCGCGGCGTGGAAGCCTGAAAGACCTGGTTCAGCGAACCGGCCTCTTCCCGATTACGGTAATTACCAATCTGAATAAAAAGCAGAAGCAGCACCTGGTGGATACCGGCGTGGTCTTGTGTGCCGATTTGTGCGCTAAACCCGAACTGCTGGATGTACTTTCGCTGCCGCATAATCTGCACGAAAAAGTAATAAGCGAAGCCCGTAACCTTTGCAGCCTGCGGGAAGTAACAATTCCGGATGATGAATAAGTTTCAGAAATTCAGTTTTTTCAGCACATTCATCACTGAAAACAGAAACCTTATTGTACTATTTTTGTTTAGTTGCAGGGAGAGTAGCAGGGGTCGGGATTTAAACACCGCCGGCGTTTACAAATCATTCGTGCCTGCGGGGCAGGGTGACTTTAAATCCAGTGCTTCCGGAAAATCTTAAAAATCAAATCATCAGAATAAATATGCTAAAAAGCGCCGGACAGCAAATCGCAGTCACCTTCAAATCCGAAAAACTCACTTACGAACAATTATTTGGAAAAATCAGCCATTTTGCCGGACTCATTGATATTAAGCCCGGCAGCCATGTGGTTATTTTCTCGGCCAACCGTCCTGCATGGATTTACGCCTTTTATGCCATCTGGCGTAAAGGCGGCATTGCAATTCCGATTGATTATATGGCTACGGCGGCTGAGGTTGCCTACATTCTGAGCGACTCCTCTCCTGCCGCCATTTTTTGTACTGCCGAAACATCGGCCACCATGAGCCAGGCGATGGAAACCGCCGGCTGCAATGCTCCGGTACTCCTGCTCGATGAGCACGAAAACACGGATTGTCAACCACAATCCGAATCCGGCGTTTCGAATTTCAACCCCGACGATACCGCTGTAATCATCTACACCTCAGGCACTACCGGTAGTCCGCGGGGCGCAATGCTCACCTACACCAACCTGATTTCAAATGTAGAGGCGGTAAGCAAACACATTCCCATTTACAAACCGTCTTCAAGGGTACTGGTCCTGCTGCCCCTTCACCACATCTTCCCGCTGATGGGAACGATGATTGTGCCGTTATATGTGGGTTCAATGATCGCCATCAGCCCCAGCATGGCTTCCGAAGATATTATCGGCACCCTACAGGCCAACCGGATTACCATAATGATCGGGGTTCCGAGGCTCTATTCAGCCATTCGCAAGGGAATTACCGATAAAATAAGCCAGAGCGCCGTTGCTTCGCTCCTGTTCAGGCTGGCACGGAGAATCAACTCCCCGAAGTTCTCAAAAACCGTTTTCGGGACGGTTCACCGCCGGTTCGGAGGTGCGCTTGAGACCCTGGTTTCGGGCGGTGCGGCACTTGATCCGGCAGTAGGAGCCGATTTTATGACCCTTGGTTTTGAAGTGCTCGAAGGCTACGGAATGACTGAAGCAGCGCCTATGATAACCTTCACGCAGCCCGGAAGGGTAAGAATAGGTTCGCCGGGCGAAACAATGAAAGGCATTCAGATTGATATTATCGACGGCGAGATAGTTGCAAAAGGGCCGAATATCATGAAAGGGTACTACCGCAATCCGGCAGCTACCGCCGAAGTGCTGGAAAACGGATGGCTCCGGACAGGCGACCTTGGCTATATAGACAAAGATGGTTACCTGTACATCACCGGGCGGAAAAAGGAGATTATCGTACTTCCGAACGGCAAGAATGTAAACCCCATAGAACTTGAAGATGAGCTGCTTACCTCGCCCCTGGTTAAGGATTGCGGGGTTTTTCTTGACAATGGTCTGCTTCAGGTTATCATTCAGCCCGAGCCCGCTGCCATCGTGGCCTATCCCGGGCGCACCGAAGAGGATATACTCAGGTGGGAGCTGATTGAACCGTTCAACCGCAAGGTTTCGGCCTATAAAAAGATCATGCGGATTCATGTCACAAACCACGAGTTACCGCGTACAAGACTCGGGAAGCTGCAGCATTTCAAACTTCCGCAGCTTGTGCAGCAACTGGATACTGCCGAAATCACCCAGCCGGATTTTGACCTGCCTGAATACCTCCTGATTGCCGAATATCTCGAAAAGGAAAAAGGGCAAAGGGTACTCCCCTCCCACCATCCCGAACTGGATCTTGGAATGGATTCGCTCGACAAGGTTGGGTTTCAGGAGTGGATTCAGCAAACTTTCGGCATCGACCTGCCGCCGCACAAAATGGCTGAATTTGCCAACATCTCGCAACTGGCAGAGTGGATTGGCGACAATAAAACCAAGATTGAAGAGGGAGAGGTCAACTGGAACGACATTCTTCGGAAGAAACCCAAGCTCAAACTGCCCCGCACATGGCGCATCGGGAGTCTGGCTTTCAGGCTTTCGCGCTATCTGTTTCATTCATACTTCAGATTCAGCGCCGACGGGGTTGACAACATCCCTGACGGCCCATGCATCATTGCTCCCAATCACCAGAGTTCATTCGACGGCCTGTTTGTTTCCTCGGTAATGAAAACCCGGCAGATCAGAGACACTTATTTCTATGCCAAAGAGAAGCATTTCAGGCGAAAACTGCTGAAATACCTGGCTGCCAGAAACAACATCATCATCGTTGACCTCAATTACGACCTCAAACAATCCATTCAAACGCTGGCTGAGGTACTGCTTCAGAATAAAAAGCTCATCATATTTCCGGAAGGCACCCGCACCCTGAACGGCGAACTCGGCCATTTCAAGCGCACTTTTGCCATACTGTCGCGCGAGCTGAATGTTCCCATCGTGCCCGTAGCCATCGACGGCGCTTTCAGAGCGATGCCAAAAGGCAAATACTTTGCCCGTTTTATGACGAAGATAAACATCGGATTCCTGCCTGCCGTTTACCCCGGTGATCTTAGCTACGATGCACTGAGTATGCTGATTATGGATCAGATCAGGAACAAACTGGTCGCCCATAAATCATCCTGAAAAATACCATCAGGCTGTGTTCCGCAACCGGCGGGGAACAACATTTCCCCGCCATCGGCCATTTCTGCGATAAGGAAAGATAATGCCCAACGCGCCATATAATCCGCGATGGAAGCAACAACCGCTTGCCCGTCAAATACAATGCGCACATAATCAATAAATTGAAATAATAATCATCCTGCCATTATTCGTTTGTCTTGCCTCATTGCTTTTCATACCTTTGCAGCGCAAAAAAACACAACCATGGCAATTGCTGAATCCAACAAACCCCTACCCCGTTTTTCCGATATTATTCATGCTCAGTCGCTCTTAAACAAAGTGGTAAAGCAGACGCCGCTTGAGCGCAGCAAGTCGTTTTCCTCTATGTCGGGCGCAGATGTTTACCTGAAGCTTGAGAACTTCCAGACCACCGGTTCTTTTAAGGTGAGGGGCGCTTTTTACAAGATCAACAACCTGTCGGAAGAGGAGATTTCGCGGGGTGTTCTTTGTGCTTCAGCCGGGAACCATGCTCAGGGAGTGGCCTATGCAGCTACGCAACTTGGCGTGAAAAGCACTGTATTTATGCCGGTTTTCGCGCCTCCCCTGAAGGTAATTGCCACCCGCTCCTACGGCGCTGAGGTAATTCTCACCGGCGATACTTTTGATGATGCCTATAACGCCGCGCTTGAATTCAAGGAAAAAACGGGAGCTACCTTTGTGCATCCCTTCAACGATCCTCATATCATTGCCGGTCAGGGAACCGTTGGGCTTGAGATATTTGAGCAGCTCCGCGAAGTGGACGAAGTGCTTGTTCCAATCGGCGGCGGCGGGCTGATATCGGGCGTAGCCATTGCCCTGAAGCAACTGAACCCCGCCATCCGCATCATTGGTGTGGAAGCCGATGGCGCCCAGTCGATGAAAATATCGGTAGAAAAGGGCGAGCCTTCCATGCTCACTTCGGTGAATACCATTGCCGACGGTATTGCCGTAAAATGTCCGGGAAACCTCACCTTCGAGGCAGCCAGAAATCTGGTGGATGAGTTTGTGGTAGTGAACGATGCCGAAATGGCGCATACCGCTTATCTGCTGATGCAGCGCGCCAAAATCATGACCGAACCCTCGGGCGTTGCCGCCGTTGCTGCCGTGCTTTACCAGAAAACCGATGTAAAGGGGCGCAAGGTTGTTCCCATCGTAAGCGGCGGAAATGTGAATATGAGCATCCTTGAGCAGATTCTCGACAAAGGGGTTATGGAAGAAGGCCTCAGAGCCCGCATTCAGGTACTTATCCCCGACCAGGCGGGAATGCTCAAGTCAATCATCTCCATCCTCGAGAGAATGAAGGCCAATATCCACGACATTGAACACGAACGCTCAACTACCAGTGTTCCGGTGGGATATGTAATGGTGACAATTACCTTTAACCTCCAGGATACCACCCAGTTGCCAACCATTCTTACCGAGCTCGACAGAAAAGGAATGCAGTATCAGGTACTCAGGTAGGCCCGCTGACGATCTTCCTGAAAAGCAACCAATACTACATGAAAACGATAGGGCTGCTCTCCGATACGCACGGTCATCTTCATGAAAAGACCGTTGGGTTTCTCGCTTCATGCGACGAGATCTGGCATGCCGGCGATATCGGCAACCTCGAAACGGCAAAGGAGCTGGCCTCCATCAAACCATTCAGGGCTGTGCGCGGAAACATCGACGGGCCGGATATCACCTCGTTTTATCCTGTGTATCAGGATTTTATGTGCGAAGGAGTCAGGGTACTGATGATTCACATTGGCGGTTACCCGGGAAAATACACCAGAGAGGCGGCCCGGCTCATCAAGGAATTGAAGCCAAAGCTCTTTATCACCGGCCATTCCCACATCCTGAAAGTGATCAACGACAAGAAGAACGGACTGCTCCACATCAATCCGGGAGCCGCCGGAAACTCAGGGTTTCATACGGTAATTACTGCGGTACGATTTGTCATCGACGGAAGTAACATCCGCGATCTGGAGATTCTTGAAATTCCCCGGTAAATCGTTTATCTGAGGCGGTCGGCTGCCCTTACCTTCTCTTCATCGCTGCGTACACCCCTGAATGCCAGAACAAACAGCACCAGGCTGGCAAGCATCAGGTAAACGGGTGCATGGTTGAAGTTGGCCTCGGTGCCGGTAGCCTTGCCAATACTGCTTCCCAACTGGAAAAAGACCAAAGCAATATCAATCAGCAGCAACCCGATGAGAAAGCGGATAAGCTTAAGCTGCAGTTTGCGGTTTTTATACTGAAAAATGCACCAGAGCGACAGAATTACTATGGCTGCCGTCACCAGTTGAACGCCGAGCAGGATATTGTTCGACAAACCAACCGCAGGGCTGGAATAGTCCCTGATTCCTTTCAGAAATACTTCGATAAATATCTGATTGTTATCGGTAAAGCTCAGTATGGGAAAGAAAAAGGCAATACCGAGGAGCGCTGCGCCAACAAAAAGGTAAACGGATTGGATTCTCTGAAGCATGGTGTTTCATTTTTTTTGCAAATATAAGGCTGTAGTGTTTATCTGAAGCAATGATTTTCGTCCGATTTCTCAAAAGCGTGAAAAAGGTGGTTATTTTCCCGAAAAGAAAGCGGGCGTTCCACCCGGCCAATGCCTTCGGAACGCCCGCAAAGTTTTAATTCAGTTTCAGAATAGGCAGACTGCCGCTCCTGCAAAGCGGATGATTCTACCGCCGGTTACCAGATCTGCGCACGGTTTTCCGGAGCCAGATACATGGCATCAGCAGGCTGAATGTTAAACGCATCATACCAGGCGGCGATATGCGGCAGTGCACCGTTTACGCGCCATTTTCCGAGCGAATGCTCATCGGTTTTGGTCCGCTGCAGCACCTCTTCGGGGCGTATGTTTGCAGCCCACACATTTGCATATGCCAGGAAGAACCGCTGTGCCGGAGTGAAACCGTCCTTTTCGGGAAGCTGGTTCTTTGCCATCAGTTTCTCAAAAGCATGATACGACACCAGCAGTCCGCCATGGTCGGCAATGTTCTCGCCCAGGGTGAATTTGCCGTTGGCCATTACGCCGGGAGCCACTTCAATGTTATCGAAATAATCCACCAGCACCTGAGCCCTTTCGTTGAATTTCCCGGCATCGGCAGGCGACCACCAGTCGTTCAGGTTACCGTCCTTGTCGAACTGCCTGCCCTGGTCGTCGAAACCGTGGGTCATTTCGTGGCCGATCACCACTCCGATTGCGCCGTAGTTGAAGGCATCGTCGGCATCCATATCGAAGAAGGGATACTGCAGAATGCCTGCGGGGAAGCAAATCTCGTTGGTGGTGGGATTGTAATAGGCGTTTACGGTCTGGGGCGTCATCATCCACTCATCCTTGTCAACCGGCTTTCCGATTTTCGAAATCATGAAACCGGTCTCGAATGCGCGTGCCCGCTTGATGTTTGCCCAGTAGCTCTCCCTGTTGATTTCCAGCGCCGAATAATCGCGCCATTTGTCGGGATAACCGATTTTTACATGGAAGGTTGCCAGTTTCTCAAGGGCGTTGAGTTTGGTGCTGTCGCTCATCCAGGCAAGGCCTTTAATGCGCTCGCCAAGTGCATCCTGAAGGTTCTTTACCAGATTTACCATTCGCTCCTTTGCAGCCGGCGGGAAATATTTCTTCACATACATCTGCCCCACCGCTTCGCCCAGAGAGTTATCAACGGTACTTACCGCACGCTTCCACCGCGGAGGCTGCTCCTCTTTTCCGGAGAGTACCCTGCCGTAAAAATCGAAACTTAGCTGGTTTGTCTTGTCATCCAGATACGATGCCGATGAATTGATCACATTCCAGGTAAGGTAAGCTTTCTGTGCATCGAGAGGTTCGGTTGCGATGATCTTTCCCACCTCAATCATAGCCTCTTTCTGTGAAACGGAAAGTTCTTCGAGTCCCGGCAGCCCGAAACCGGCAAAGAACTCAGCCCAGTTGATTTCGGGGATCAGTTTCTGAACTTCGGCAACGGTCATTTTGTTGTAGTTGGCACGCGGGTCGCGAAGCTTTACCTTATCGTAAGCAGCGGTTGCCAGGCGGGTTTCAATGCGCATCACATCGTCGCGCATTCTGGTGGCGTCGGCTTTTGTATAGCCCGCATTTTCGAACATCTGAGCGACAAATTCAGTGTATTTCCCGCGGATATTCCGGGTTGCCTCATCGTTTTCGAGGTAATAATCGCGCTGCCTCAGCCCGAACCCGCCCTGATAGGTCTGTACCAGATAGGCGTTGCTGTTCATCGGATCGGCATCCACAAAAAGATTGAAATAGGGCCGGATGCCCGCTTTCATCATTTCGGGGAGGATGGCAACCAGGGCTTTTTTGTCCTGTATCAGGGCAATTTCCTGAAGGTCTTCCTGAATGGGCGCCACACCGGCTGAATTGAGTAACACGCTGTCCATAGCCACATTAAACAGGTCGGCAATCTTCTGCTCTATGGTGCCCGGCTTAGCAGGATTTGCGGCAATTTCCTCAATCAGGCCTTTCAGTTGCTCGCGGTTCTGCTCGCCCAGTTTGTCGAAACTCCCGAAGCGTGCATATTCGCCGGTAAGCGGATTAAGATTTTGCCATCCTCCGGTGGCAAACTGATAGAAATCGTCGCCGGCAATTGCTTCAGTATCCAGGTTTTCAAGACGGATACCGGCAGTCTGTTCCTTTACTGACGACTTGTTGTTACATGCACTCATCATTAAAATAGTTGAAATCAGAATGCTTCCGGCAAGGGAAGCAGATTTAAAAAACGACATCATCTGAAAAGTTTTTACCATGAAAATGGTGTGTTTAATTGGCGGTAAAATTACATTTTTGGTTTGGTTTGTGAAAATTATACGAATTGTATTTACAATTGTTAATGCCGATGGTCAAACCAAAAAAAACAAGAACATAAATCGCAGGGATAAGAAAAGCGGATTCCACTAATTTACAGAATCCGCTCAGGGCAAACTACAATTGGTTATAAAGGAGTTACAATACAATTTTCCGGGTAAAGATTCCGTTGCCGGTTGCAACGCTGATAACATAAACCCCTGATGCCAGGCCTCCGGTATTGATATTTACACTGGTATTGCCGCCTGTTGAGAGTTGTTTTACCGTCTGTCCTGAAAGCGCAGTAAGCCTTAATTCAGCCTTTTCGGGAAGGCCGCTCAGGCAGATCACGCCGTCGATTACCGCTACCCTGATGGTGTTGTCTGCAAACAGGTTGTTGGTACTGAGCGGTGCAAAATGAACCAGGAAACGGTCGGCGTCGTCACCCTCTTCCGAAATGAAGGTATATACCCTCAACTGTGAAAGGTTTACCACCTTATTCTCCTTACGGTCAGTAAGATAGATGGTAGCCCCCGGAATGGTTTTCTCGAGTTCAATCCTGTAGAGTTCCGATTCGTTTTTTACAAATCCGAAGTGAATGCAAAGCTCGTCGTCAATCTTCTCGAGGGTATTCAATGCCAGGAATGCATCCCATGAGCGCGAGTAGAACATCGGGGCATAACCGGGAAGGAAGTGAGCGTCAAATTCCTCGTCGAAGCCGGCTGTAGCCTGGAGATTAAAGCGGATAATGCTCGATTGTGAGGTGTTACCTGCAACATCAACGGCACTCAGTTGAATGAACTCTTCACTGTTTTTATTATAGGAGGCGGATCTTTTGTGTCCGCGAGCATCCAGCGGTATGGTCAGCTCTCCGTTTCCGGTGGTGTAAACCATAAAGCCGTGCATGGCGGGGATAATTCCGCCGGTTTCGGCTACGGTCATAAAACTGGCGGTGGAATGATTCCAGATATACATAGACGACTCCGGAATGTTATTCTTTTCCCATCCGCCTGAGTTCCAGTCAATAGAGCAGGGAAATGGATTTCCAACCAGGTGGAATCCGGCGTAGGAACTGTTCGGTGTGTACGATAGATTCGTCATCGAGATCGGTTTGCTGTTCACAACGCCGGAAAAGTTTTTCACATTATCAGTTTGATATCCAATAAAATAACCTGAGCCGGGAATAAATTCGTTTATATGGTTTGCCGCATTTTTCTGGCTCAGCCAGTATTCGGGAGCGGCGCTTTCATCAAATTTGTAAAAAACATAATTGTTGCCGCCACCTTGCGGAATCCAGCCATCATCAATTGCCTGATCCTCAACCGGCGATGAAATCAGATGCCAGCCTCTGCCATCGGCATGCTGGTCGGCAGCACACATAAATCTGTTGATAACGGCGTGCAGGTCTCCCGAGCCCTGAATGAGCGAGCCGGTGCCGGTGGCATCCGACAAAATAACCAGGCCTGCTTCGCCGGCATTGTTCTGGAAGGTTCCCGAAACGGTAAGGCTGCCGATGGGCGAAATGGTGATGTTCGCCCTGAGCATTACAGATATGCTCTCCGGAGCACCCATATCGGCAATTTCAGTGGTAATCAGTGGATAATGCGGGCAGGCATCGGGGATAACCACCATGTCGCCCCTTCCCGGAATTCTGCCTTCATCCCAGTTTCCGGGCTGATTCCAGTTGTTCGATAGTTTGCCGTTCCAGGTGATGTATGAGTTACCGGCCACCCTGCGCAGTGAAGGATAACCGTTGTTATTGGCATCTATTTTCCAGATTCTCCCAAAGCTAAAACCGCAATAGTTTGACGGGTCTTTCATCTGTTCGGAGGTCAGTCCGATTCCCACAGGCGAATAGGCAATTCCGGAAACATCGGTATCCCAAAACGAATTGATCACGGTTCCCATGCAATTTCCATTGTTCAGGCAATTGGCTCCGACCAGCCCGTTCATGTTTTGCACGGCGGTACCGGTAATTTCACAAACTGAAAAGCTCCGTTCGATCACGCCGAAACGGCCGTTGTTTCCGGCAAGGCCGCCCACATTGTAGGCGGTGCAAACGCCGTCGCTGTTAACCGACACCATTCCGCAGGCGTAGGAATCAAGAATAATTCCCCGCATATTTCTGCCGACTAATCCGCCAAAATCTACCGGTGTACCGCCGTTTTCCGGCATTACCCCCGCAAAAATAACATCCAGGTCAACACTGCATTTCGAAATGATGGAGTTATTGGCTCCTCCGGGAAAATCGCCGGGTTCAACCCCGTGGTTAATGCCAACCAGCCCGCCGGTGCAGGCTTCGCCAACCACACTGCGGCTGCCTCTCTGACCGGTAGCCGTACAATTTTCGATAAGCGTGTAGAAATTGCCCATAACGGTACCCACCAGGCTGCCCGTACCAAAACCACCCAGAACATTCACCTCTTTCAGGTGCACATTCCGGATAACCACTGGCTTGGATGAAGTGCCGGGGCCAACATAGCCAAACAGGCCGACATTGCTCTCGCCGGGCCGGTAAATTCTGAGGTTGCTGATGGTAAAGTCAGCGCCGTTGTAAAAGCCGGTAAAAGCTTCAAAAGTTCCCTCATTGCCAATAGGTTCCCAGTTTTCAACAGCCTCCAGATCGATGTTCGCTGTCTGGATGAAATAGGAGCCCGGGTAATTCCTCACATTGTTGAGATCGTTGGCATTGGCAACCAGAAACGGCGCCATCCTTGTGCCTTTTCCGCCGCTGAACTGTGCGAATGACAGCCCCGAAATGAGCAGAAGCAGTAAGAAAAGAGTAAATTTTTTCATAGCAAATATCTTTAAGTTCTATTAGATCGAAGTAGAAATTCTTATCAATACCATTAAAACCTTTCAGTTTGGCTCCGGAATAATATCCGGCTGCCCTCCTGACTTTTTTTTGAACTACTTATGGGTAATAGCAATTATGGTTAGCAAATTATCAGCAATAAACCTCAAAGAATCAATAGCTTTAATAATTCCAACCTTCCCCTGAACACAATAAATAGCGTAAACTGGCATGTCACTATACTATCCTGTTCTAAAGTTTAATAACAAAAAGTGCAAAAGGTAATAGCCAAAAACAGGGGAATTTTGTTCTTTTTTCAATAGGAATAAAAAAACCTCCTGAACCGGCTTTTCATTAATTAGTTAAATTTGCCGGTTTAAGTTAAGAACACTGGCAAAGCAGGCGAAAACAGAATGGAACCGGCCGCTTTTGCTTTGCCAAAAGGAAGAAATAATGAACAAACGCTCAAAAACGGATTTAAACGGAATCCGCAATATCATCTGGGATTTCAACGGAACCCTGCTCGACGACCTTCAGATTTGCCTGGATACCATCAATCAACTGCTGGTAAAGCGAAACCTTGAAAAGCTGGACAAAACCCGCTACCTTGACATTTTCACCTTTCCCGTTAAGGATTACTACGCCATAGCCGGAATTGATTTCAACCGCGATCCGTTCGAAAAAATCGCCATAGAATACATCGACCTCTATTACGAAAAGGCCGACGACTCCCCGCTGCACAAGGGAACCCACGAAGTGCTGGCTCACTTCAGGGAGAAGGGCTACCGGCAGATTATCCTATCGGCCATGGAACAGGGCGAATTAACCCGTCTGACTGAAAAAAATGACATTGCCCGCTATTTCGATTACATATTTGGCATCAGCGACCATTTCGGCGGCGGCAAGCTGGTTCTGGCGGAGAAAGCCATTGTAAAGAGCGGTTTTCTGCCGCAGCAGACCTGCCTGGTCGGCGATACCCTGCACGATGCCGAAGTTGCCGAAACGCTGGGAATCAGCTGCATACTCATTGCCGACGGTCACCAGTCGAAGGAGCGGCTTGAAAAATCGGGCCATACAGTGCTGAACAACCTCAAAGAGCTGACTGAGGTGCTCACGCGCTAATCAGGGGAATCAGATGCAAAATGGCAATATCTGCCTGTTTTTTCCGTTAGGCCTGATAATTCAGCCAGCCTTGTTATATTTGTACCATCGATGACCCGGGCCTGACAATGACAACTTCGGAACTTCCTCACATTCTGTTTATTCCGCGCTGGTATCCCGGCAGAAACGACCCTATGCTTGGCCTTTTCGTCAGAAAACACGCCCTGGCGGCGGTAAATGCCGGCTACAGGGTTAGCGTGGCTTACATAGATGCCATAGCTGATTCGGATAGTGATGAAAACTTCCGGACGCTGGTTCATCAGGAAGGCGGGTTAACCGAAGTGACCGTTGAATATAAAAAGGCAGCGGGGTTAATGGGAATTATGCATCAGGCATCAGCCTGGCGAAAAGCGGTAAAGGCATGTTACCGGCTGAACGGAAAGCCGGCGCTGGTGCATGCCCACATCCTCACCCGTACTGCAATCATTGCAGCTCTGATTTCGGCAACTAAGAGGGTGCCCTATATTATCACCGAACACTGGTCGCGCTATTACCCCGAGAATTACCAGTATTCCGGCTTCTTCCGCAAAATTGCCACCCGCCTGGTAGTGAAAAATGCCACAGCCGTAACGGTGGTTTCAAACCGCCTGGCAGCTGCCATGAAGAGTCGCGGCCTGAGATTCAATCACCGGCCGCTGTCCAATGTGGTTGACACATCTTTATTCTACCCTGCTGAATCAGATTTAGTTACAAATAAGATCATAAGCATCACCTGCTTCGAAGAAAAATCAAAAAACCTCAGGCTGCTGATTGATGCATTTGAAGAAGTCCGGAGCGAAATTGCGGGCGCCACCCTTGTGCTGGTGGGCGAAGGCGCCGATCTTGAGGCCACAAAATCCTATGCAGCTTCAAAAAATCTGCCGGCCGGAGCCATCCGCTTCACCGGAATGCTGCAGGACGAAGCCCTATCAGCCGAACTGCGCTCCTCCGCCTGCCTTGCACTGAGCAGCAATTACGAAACTTTCGGCATTGTTGTTTACGAGGCGTTGGCCTGTGGTGTGCCGGTAGTGGCAACCGATGTGGCTGATCTGAAGGAATTTATCGGAAATCGCTTTGGCAGAATTGTCAACACAGGCGATAAGGCCGGATTTGCCAATGCCCTGATTGAGGTATTGCGCAACCACAAACAATTTGACGGCAGTAAAATGGCAACGGCTGTCGGCAGCCGGTTCAGCCCCCGGGCGGTATCGGCTCAGCTTGACGAACTGTACCGCAGTGCCCTGAAAACCGGAGGAGGCCATGGCAGAGCATAACAAACGCCTGAAGTTTGCATTGATGTGCAACTCCACCGCGGTGCAGCAGTGGCAGAAACTGACCGTTGATGCGCTGCTGGAAGCCGGTTGCGCCGAACCGGTTTTGCTGATTTTGCCTGAGGAACAGCAGCCGGAGGCAAAGAAAAGCCTGTTAAGGAAGTTTGCAGATTACCCATGGAGTAAGGTTATTTTCAGAAAATATTACCAATACCGCCTTCGCCCGGAATCGTTTAAACGGACTGAACTCAATCCCGGAATAACTGCATTGCCAAAGCTTTACTGCAAGCCGGAACTAAAAGGAAAGTACAGTCAGCATTTCAGCCCGCAGGATATCGAAACCATCCGGTCGTATCAGCCCGATTTCATTCTGAAATTCGGATTCGGCATTATCCGCGGCGAAATCCTGAACTGCACCCCTTATGGCGTCTGGTCATTTCATCATGGCGATGTACAGAAGTACCGGGGCATTCCACCGGCATTTCACGAAATCTGCAACAACGACCCCTATACCGTTTCTGTCCTGCAGCGGCTCACCACCAGACTCGACGGAGGCATCATTCTGCGCAGGGGTGTTTTCAAAACCATCGGCCACTCCTGGCAGGCAAACCTCGATCAGGCGCTTTCCCTTTCGACCGACTGGCCCGCCCTGGTTTGCCGCGAAATCACCGCCGGCATCCCCTTTCCGGATGAAAACCATTCGGCCCCAACCACCGCTCCAATATATAAGGAGCCGGGAAACGGCAAAATGGTGCGCTTTCTGATCAGGCAATTTGTCAATAAGCTGAAGTTCCATCTGCAGGAGCTGTTCCTGGCAGAAAAATGGTCAACCGGCATCATCCGTGCAGAGACAAGGACAGTTGCGGAAGACACAACCTATGTCTTAAACAACTTGAATGTCAGGTGGCTGAATGCAAAGGGCTGCAACCGCTATTTTGCCGACTCGTTTGCCATACATGACGGTAACCGCCTGTTGCTGCTGTTCGAGGATTACGATTACCGCCGGCTGAAAGGAAAGATTTCGGCGGCACAATTCAACCTGAAGGATGAAACATTCGGCGAAGTGAGTACAGCTCTGGAAGAACCATGGCACCTCTCCTACCCCTTTGTTTTCAGCCATGACGGAAACGATTACTGCATCCCTGAATCAAAGGAGCACGGTTCGGTTGAGCTATACCGGTTCGACAGGGAAACGCTGAAGCTCAGCCACATCCGTACGCTGCTTCCCGGAGTTCATGCGGCGGATCCAACCCTTGTTCTACATGAGGGGCGCTGGTATCTGTTCTTCAGCCCGGGGCGGGCCACCAACACCGAGTTGCACATCTGGCACTCCGAAAGCCTTGAAGGGCCGTTTGTTCCGCACCGACTCAATCCGGTGAAGACCAATGTCCGCAGTTCCAGGCCGGCCGGACAGCTTTTCCGCGTTGACAACAAAATCTACAGGCCGGCGCAGGACTGCTCCCGCACCTATGGCGGCCGGATTGTGGTAAACGAGATAAAGGCGCTGAACGAAGAGGTATTCATTGAAGGCCCGGCCTTCCTTATTGAACCTCCAAAGGGGTTTAAAGGCCTGCACAACCTTTCGCCGGCGGGCGAATACCTCTGTTTCGACAGCAAACGGTTTGTCTTTTCAGCCGCCTCTTTCAGAAATCAGCTCCGCAAAAGGCTCGGGCTGAAAAGGAATGTTCCACCAGTTACAAGCGGCCTATGATCAGGAAGATACTCTCAACCACCGCCGCGCGCCTGATCATTGCGCCAACCAATCTGGCCATTGTCTGGCTGGCAGCCCGGACACTGGGCGCCGAAGGCATGGGAACCATCTCCCTCTTTGTGCTGGGCAACAGCATTCTGCAGATGATCAGCGCCATGGTGGGCGGCAGCGCCCTGGTTTATCTGGTTCCGCGCCATCCGCTTATCCAACTGCTGATTCCTTCGTGGCTGTGGGCCATCGTGGTTTCGGTGGCGGGAAGCTTACTGCTCGGCCTTTTCGGACTGGTACCGCAGGAACTGGTCTTTTCGCTGGCGGTGATTTCGGTCATGCAGGCGCTCTTTTCCATAAACCAGAATGTTCAGCTTGGGAAGGAGAAGGTATTGCAGTACAATATCGCGGCCGTTGTTCAGATTCTGACGGTGCTTGTGTCGCTGGCGGTGTTTTTCGAACTGCTCGGGCAGCGCACCATACAATCGTACATCAATTCGCTGTTCATTGCGTTATTTGCGGGGATTCTGATCAGCTTCAGCGGCGTATTTACCGGCGGAAAGCCCGGCAAGCTATGGAATTCCGCCCTGTTGAAGGAGATCTTCCGTTTTGGCGGCTACCTGCAGGCAGCCAGCTTCATGCAGTTATTCAACTACCGCCTCAGCTACTACATCATCGAGAAATATTTCGACCGTGCCACCCTGGGCGTATTCTCCATCGGCGTGCAGATATCGGAAAGCGTCTGGATTATCTCCAAAAGCATTGCCCTGGTGCAGTATTCGCGTATTTCAAACTCAACCGACCGGGAGTATGCAAAGAACATCACCATTGGTTTTATCAAATTCACAACGATATTCACCGTGCTGATCACAGGATTTCTGTTGCTGCTGCCCTCCGAATTCTTCGTATTGATTTTCCGCAGCGATTTCAGCCATGTAAACCAGGTAATTCTGAGCCTGGCAGTTGGAATTGTTTCCGTAGCCGTTTCGCTGATGTTCAGCCACTACTTCTCGGGGAGCGGCAGGCCGTGGCACAACACCATCTCTTCGGGCATCGGACTGATACTGACCATTGCGCTGGGCTTTACCCTGATTCCGGCACTGGGAATAACGGGAGCAGGAATTACGGCATCGGCATCCTACACCGCCGGGATGTTGTATCAGTTGTTTGTCTTTAAGAAAATTGCCGCCTGCCGCTGGTCAGATTTCTTTATCCGAAGAAAGGATATTAATCAGATTATCAGCACAATCAAAGAAAACCGCTAACAGGCCATTACAAATCCTTCTTTCCGTGGTTTGTATCTCAATTCATCCGCAGCTTTTTTTGCCACGGGTCAAAGATTCCGCGTATGTGCGAAAAGCACAAAAGGTTTCTTTTTTTTAGTGGGATTTCGTGTTTCCGTGTCTTTGTGGCAGTAATAAGGTCGCTACATTGAGATATGAAAAACTCCGATGAAACGACTATTTGATTTGCGGGCAATAAGGCCGTCCCTCCGGGACTTGTGAAATTTCGGATTTTTAGATTTCAGATTTTAGATTTCGGATTTTCACCCGTCATGGCAGGTGACTTTTTACTTTGTACTTTTATCTTTTTACTTTACTTGGTCTTCGCC
>LUZO01000311.1 GCA_001603685.1 Bacteroidales bacterium Bact_23 | reverse complement strand
ATCATTATCCGTAGTCAGTATCCGTGCTTCATTTTCTGAGTGCAGGAGGGGTATCTGATTTGGGGGATTTACCGCATATGCAAATGCTGTTTTTCCGGAGGAGAATTGCCGGATATACGAATTGGATATACAAAACAGTCAGTACTGTTTTGTAAATTTACAATCGTTATAACTCATGTTGGGCCGGGCCTGGCAGTGTTGCATTGGTTGAAGGAGTTCAAAAACATTGCGTTTCTTTATGAAAATATCCAAAACCGGGCTTATTGCCCTTATAGTACTCCGGCTGGCCATTGGCTGGCATTTCCTTTACGAAGGGCTTGTAAAAGTGGCAAACCCTGCCTGGAGTTCAAAGGCATACCTCCTCGACTCGGGCGGCTTTTTAAAAGGCTGGTTCGAATGGATGGCATTGAACACAAATGTGCTCGCCGCTGTTGATTTTCTGAATGTCTGGGGGCTTACCCTTATAGGGCTGTCGCTGCTTGCGGGCCTGTTCAGCCGTGCCGGCGCAATCGCCGGAATGGTGTTGCTGCTGTTCTACTACCTCTCTCATCCTGCTTTCCCCGGAATCGAGTATATGTTCCCGACCGACGGGAGCTATTTTATCATCAATAAAACAGTTGTTGAATTTTTTGCCCTTTTCGTGATCTTTTCATTTCCCACTTCCCATATTGTCGGATTGGAAAGGTTTTGGGCATCCAAAAATAACCGGCCTGTATGAGTCAACAGGAAAACAAAGATAAAAAAGGGATCAGCCGCCGTGATCTGCTGGCCGGCCTTGCTTCCATTCCGCTGCTTGGCGTGCTGGGTTACGGCGTATTTTCGCATACCGACAGGCAGAATAAGCTTAAATCGGGTATTCTGAAAGGGATAAAACCCATTATCCCCCCCGGCATTCCGCCGCTGGTGGATGGCCCGGTAACACGCATCGGGATTGTAGGAGCCGGCGGAAGAGGGATGTATATTATGAAGGCCCTTGGATTTGTCCGCCCCGAAAAGATTGATGAATGGCAGAAGAATGCCGCCGGCAGCAAATACTGGAAAGATTACCTGAATGAGTTCCGCGAACAGGAAGACCTCAATGTGAGGGTTACCGCTGTTTGCGATGTGTTTGACAAGAATGCCGGCTTTGGCATGGATGCCGGAGCCAACCTTTTCAGAAACGGAACGGCGGGTGAGATGACCGACAGGCCGCGCCGCTACCGCACCTATCAGGAGTTGTGCGCTTCGTCCGAGGTGGATGCCATCATCATTGCCACTCCCGACCACCTGCATGTGCCGGTGGTGCTTGAAGCGGCCAGAAACGGAAAGCATGTTTACTGCGAAAAGCCGCTTTCGTGGACGGTGGCCGAAACCTACGAAGCCAGAAAAGTGGTAAAACAGTCCGGCATCGTTTTCCAGCTTGGACACCAGGGACGGCAAACCGAGAGTTATCAGGTGGCCCGCTCGCTGATTGAGCAGGATGTTATCGGAAAGGTTACGCTGATTGAGGTGTGTACCAACCGCAACGATCCCAACGGCGCCTGGGTTTACGACATTGATCCCGATGCAAATGAAAGAACGATTGACTGGAAGCAGTTTATAGGCCCGGCGCCCTGGCACGAGTTCAGCCTTGAACGGTTTTTCCGCTGGCGCTGCTGGTGGGATTACAGCACCGGCCTGAGCGGCGACCTTTTCACCCACGAATATGACGCGCTGAACCAGATCCTGAAACTTGGAATACCCCATTCGGCCATGGCATCGGGAGGGATTTACTTTTTTAAGGATGGCCGTACCGTTCCCGATGTGCTGAATATGGCCTTTGAATATCCGAAGCGCGATCTTACCCTGCTCTACAGCGCAACCCTGAGCAGCGAGAAAAACCGCGGCAAAACCATTATGGCGCACGATGGCTATATGGAGCTGGACCAGACACTCACCGTTTATCCCGACCGCAGCTCGACCCGCTACAAAACACAGATAGAGGAGGGGATGCTGGAGCCCGGCAAGCCGATGTTCTCCTATGTACCCGGCCAGGATCAGGTTGATGCAATTACCACCCCTACCGAGCAGTATTTTGCCGGAAGGGGGCTGCTTTATACTTACCGCGATGGCAAAGCGGTGGACACCACCCACCTCCATCTGCGCGAATGGCTCAACTGCATCAGGCTGAACAACGGAACCCAGCCCAGTTGCGATATTGACCAGGCTTTTCAGGAAGCGATTACTGCGCACATGGGCACCATTTCGTATCATGAAAACCGCCGTACCTTCTGGGACGAAACCAACGAAATCATTGTCTGACCGATAAATCCGCCGAAGATGAATCCCCAACCCAGAAAAGTCGGAATGAAAACAATTGCCGCCGGAATTGCAGGTTTCGGCCTTTCGGGGAAGGTGTTTCATGCCCCTTTTCTGGATGCCCACCCGGGATTCAGGCTGAAAGCCTTTGCCACCACCGGCGATGAGGCAGCCCGGTTGTATCCGGATTCAGTGATATGCCGGAATTTCAACGATTTGATTCATGATAAGGATATCCGGCTGATAGTTATCTGCACCCCGCATTTGCTTCATGTATCGCAGGCCATTGAAGCCATGGAGGCCGGAAAGGATGTAATTATCGAAAAGCCGGTTGCCATGAGCAGCCGCGATGTGAAGACGCTGATCCGGATGGCTGAGGCTTCGGGAAAGCGGTGGTTTCCCTACCACAACCGGCGCTGGGACGGCGATTTCCTTACGGTTCGTCAACTGATAAAAGAGAAAACTCTGGGAAATATTACCGATTTTGAATCGCACTTCGATCGCTATACCCCTGAAATTGGGCGGGCAGCCTGGCGCTACAACGATGCTTCGGGCGGAGGCACGCTCTTTGACCTCGGCCCACACTTGATTGACCAGACGGTGGCACTTTTCGGAAAGCCGGATTCCGTCTGGTGCAAACTCTATACCCGACGAAGGGAGAGCAAAGCGAGCGACAGCTTCGATCTGAAGCTTTTCTATCCTGAAACAACCGCAACCCTGAAAGCCGGTGTATTTATGGCCGAGCCGGGCCCCCGTTTTCAGGTGCATGGAACCTTGGGCTCATACATAAAATATGGGGTTGATCCGCAGGAGGCAAGGCTCAGAAATGGTGCAAAAGCCGGTTCGCCCGCAATCGGAAAGGAGAGGGTGAGCGATTACGGGATTCTTGCAACATACAGCAGGGGCGAGCTGAATCGCAGGCGCTATCCAACCCTGAACGGCAACTACATGGGCTTTTACGACAATGTTTACAAGGTTTTGACAAGAGGCGGCAAACCGGAAATCAATGCAGATGATGCCCTGCTGAACCTCCTGATCATAGAAGCTGCCATCCGGAGTGATGCAGAGGGAAAGATAATACCGATTGTTTAACCGAAAAAAATACAATTATGCAGAGTCGCCGCAATTTTCTGAAATCTCTTTCCCTGTTTACGGGAACCGCTGCCCTGGGATTGTCGTCCGCATGCAAAACGCAGCCGGCGGCTGAAAGGAAGGAAGTGGGCATTCAGCTTTGGACGGTACGCGATGAATTGGGAGAAACCATCTTGCAGACCCTCGAAGCCCTGGCCGTTATGGGATATTCCTCCATTGAGGCATTTGGGTACGACGGCAGGTTTTATGGGATAGAGGCCCGGGAGTTCAGCAAAATGTGCTCCGATCTGGGGCTGAAGTTGCTGAGTACCCATACCGGCATTACCGATGAGAATGCTTTGGAGTATGCTGAAATTGCGCTGGATGCCGGCCTTGAGTATCTGGTGCTGCCCTCGCTGATGGGCCGTCCGCGAGGCACAGCCGATGATTTCCGCCGTGCAGCGGAGGAGATGAACCGGATTGGCGAAACCTGTAAAAAAACAGGCATAAAGTTTGGCTATCACAACCACGATTTTGAATTCACGGAGGTTGACGGAGAACTTCCCTACGATATTCTGATCAGCGAAACCGATCCGGAAACGGTCTTCTTCCAGCCCGATTTCTACTTTTTTGCAAAAGAAAAGGTTGATCCGCTTCCATATTTCAAGGCTTATCCCGGACGGTTCCTCACCTGGCATGTGAAGGATCTGGCAAACGACGGCTCCTCATGCGTGGTGGGCAACGGCTCGGTAGATTTTGCTGCAATTATGGAGCAAAAGAAGCTGGCCGGCCTGGAGTATATTTTTGTGGAGCAGGAGAAATATGCCGAAGGTACTCCGCTTCAGTGTGCCGAACTGAGTTTGAATTACATCCGAAAAAATTTAATATAAACCCTTAAAAATCAGAATAATGGAGGAAAAGTCTGAGAATAACAACGGAATTGGCCGTCGTCAGTTTTTGCGTAATTCAGCACTGACTGCAGCCGGGTTTATGATTATGCCCAGCCATGTGATATCGGGTCTGGGTTACACTCCGCCCAGCGACAAGCTGAATATCGCGGGTGTGGGTGTTGGAGGACGCGGCGGCGGGGTGATCCGCGCCGTCAGCAGTCAGAACATCATTGCTCTTTGCGATGTTGACTGGAAATACTCACGGAAGATCTTCGGGGAGTTTCCGGATGCCAAAAAGTATTACGACTGGCGCAGGATGTTTGACGAACTCGGCAAATCCATCGATGCGGTGGTTGTCGGTACTCCCGACCACACCCATGCCATCATCAGCATCAATGCGATGAAGATGGGTAAGCATGTTTACTGCGAAAAGCCGCTTACCCATTCGGTGTGGGAGTCAAGGCAGATGGCAAGGATAGCCCGCGAGTACAAAGTGGCTACGCAGATGGGCAATCAGGGCAATTCCGGCGAGGGCATCCGTCAGGTGTGTGAGTGGGTATGGGATGGTGCCATCGGTGAAATCCGCGAAGCACACGCATGGACCAACCGGCCCATCTGGCCGCAGGGATTGGAGCGCCCCAAAGAGGTGATGCCAATTCCCGATACCCTGGCGTGGGATCTTTTCATCGGGCCTGCAAAAGAGCGCCCGTACAACTCCATCTACACTCCGTGGAACTGGCGCGGATGGTGGGATTTCGGCACCGGCGCCCTCGGCGATATGGCCTGCCACATCATGGATCCCATCTTTATGTCACTGAAACTCAAGTATCCCATCAAGGTTCAGGGAAGCTCCTCGCAGTTTAACACCGAGTCGCCGCCTTTGGCAGAGGTGGTAAAGTATGTTTTCCCCGCAAGGGAGAAACACAACGGACTCGAAATGCCCGAGGTAAGCGTTACCTGGTGGGATGGCGGATTGCTGCCGCCCCGCCCCGACGAGTTGCCCGCCGGCGAAACCATGGGCCGCGACTCCGACGGAGGCTGCCTGCTGATCGGCTCAAAAGGAAAAATTATGACCGGATGCTACGGAAAGAACCCCTTCCTGCTGCCGCTCGATTACGACAAGAGCTACAAAAGGCCGGAGCCGACCATGCGCAGAGTTACCACAAGCCATGAAATGGACTGGGTGAGGGCATGCAAGGAAAGCCCTGAAAACAGGGTGGAAGCAAGTTCGCATTTCGGCTATTCAGGCCCCATGAACGAGATGGTGGTAATGGGTGTTGTGGCGGTCAGGTTGCAGGACCTCAAGCGCGAACTGCTGTGGGATGGCGAGAACATGCGCTTTACCAACATCAGCGATCACGACGAAATCAGGGTGGTGAAAAGCGATAAGTTTGAGGTGATTGACGGCCATCCGCACTTCGATACACAGCATGAAACCATGAACGCAAAGGCTGCTGCCGAGGAATACATCAGACATACCTACAGGCAGGGATGGACAATGTAAACAAATTGAGATTCCGGCCCCAGGAGGTTGTGAATCCCGTTTTAGTCTTTCAGAAACGAAATAAATGTCAAACCTAAATTTTAATCAGATGAAAAAACTATTATGGATTTTTGCAATTCCGCTGGCAATGGTTGCATGCAATCAGCCGGCTCAGGCTCCTGAAGCTGAGGAGGCTGAAGAGGCTGCAATAGATAATACGCTTTCCGAAGCCGAAGCTGCCGATGGCTGGATGCTGCTTTTCGACGGCGAAACTCCCGGCAAGTGGCGGGGCTACAACAAAGATCATTTTCCGGCGGGCTGGGTAGTTGAGGACGGCACCCTGCGCTGCATTGGATCGGGCAGGGGTGAAGCCGGCGCCCTGGATGGAGGCGATATTATTTACGATGAGAAGTTTCAGAACTTTGAGCTGAAGCTGGAGTGGAAAATTTCGCCGGGCGGAAACAGCGGTATTTTGTATCTTGCTCAGGAGTTGCCCGATAAGGCAATCTGGCAGTCGGCCCCTGAAATGCAGGTACTCGACAACACCACCCATCCCGATGGACGCGACGGTGTTCACAGTGCCGGAGCGCTGTATGACATGATCGGTGTGGATCAGAACAAGGTAAAGCCGGTAGGTGAGTGGAATCAGGTGAGAATACTGATTTACAAAGGCCTGGTTGAGCACTGGCTGAACGGCGAAAAGGTGGTGGAATACCACCTCTGGACTCCCGAATGGAACGAAATGGTGGCAAAGAGCAAGTTCCCGCAGTACAATCCCGACTGGGCCAATGTGGCTCAGGAGGGCTTTATCGGCCTTCAGGATCACGGAGATGATGTGTGGTATAAAAATATAAAGCTTAAAAAGCTTTAGTACTCAATGTAAAGCAAACACAGAGAAGGCCGGAATTGTCCCGGCCTTCTCTGTGTTTAATGCTCTGGTATTGATCAATCGGTTATGCCAAAAACGGCTTTAATTTTGTCAACATAATCGGTTTCTTCCCAGGCAAACAGTTTTACTTTTTTGAAATGCTTTACCTGCCCGTTGATGGTCTTGTCGAAGGTATCGCCGTTGCTGTAATACACTTCCACCTCCTCGGTGCGCGGGTCGCGGCCGAAATGGCCGTAGCTGGCGGTTGGGGTGTAAATGGGGTTGCACAGCCCAAATCGTTTGATGATGGCATACGGCCTGAGATCGAACAATCCTTTGATTTTTTCAGCTATCTGTCCATCGCTCAGGGTTTTACCGTTGTTATCCCTGACTTTGGCGGATCCGTAGGTTACCACATTTACGCTTACCGGCTCGGCAATACCGATTGCATAGGCAACCTGAATCAGCACTTCGTCGGCAACGCCGGCAGCAACAAGATTTTTGGCAATGTGCCGTGCGGCATAAGCTGCCGAACGGTCAACCTTTGAGGGGTCTTTTCCCGAAAAGGCTCCGCCACCGTGTGCTGCTTTTCCGCCATAGGTATCAACAATGATTTTGCGTCCGGTGAGGCCGGTATCGCCGTGGGGGCCGCCAATCACAAACTTTCCGGTGGGATTCACATAAAGTTTGTAGTTGTTGAACAGCTTCTTCACCCTTTCGGGGACTTCTTCAATGACTCTGGGAATCAGAATTTCGCGCACATCCTGTTCGATTTTGAGGCGCATTTTTTCGTCGGCTTCCAGCACCGGCAGCGATTTGTCGGAGAAGTCGTCGTGCTGGGTCGAAACCACGATGGTGTCTATTCTCACCGGATGGTTGTTGTCGTCGTATTCAATGGTAACCTGCGATTTGGAGTCGGGACGGAGATAGGTCATTACCTTTCCCTCCTTTCTGATGGCTGCCAGTTGCTGCAACAGAATGTGTGCCAGCTCAATGGGCATGGGCATCAGGTTGTCCATGTCGCGGGTGGCATAGCCAAACATCATCCCCTGATCGCCGGCTCCCTGATCTTCAGGGTTTTCGCGGTTTACTCCGCGCAGAATATCGGGCGACTGTTCGTGAATGGTTGAAATAATGCCGCATGATTCAGCTTCGAAACGGTATTCGTTTTTGGTGTAGCCGATGTCGGCAATGGTTTTGCGAACCACTTTGTGGAGATCAACATATCCTTCGGTCTGAACCTCGCCGCTGCAAATGGTAAGGCCGGTGGTAACCAGCGTTTCGCAGGCAACTTTGGATTTTGGGTCGAAACGCAGAAACTCATCCAGCAGTGCGTCTGAAATCTGATCGGAAACCTTGTCAGGGTGTCCTTCCGAAACTGATTCGGATGTAAATAAGTATGACATTACCTTGGTAATTTATAACTGTAAATAAATGCTATGGAGAAAAATGATCAATGGCAGGCATTGCTTTAGCATTTTTTTTAATGGTTGCAATC
>LUZO01000310.1 GCA_001603685.1 Bacteroidales bacterium Bact_23 | reverse complement strand
TTTTTCAGCACAGATTATAAAGGGTTCTGATTTGTGTCTGAAAAAAATAAAAAATATCAATTTTTAGAACCCACCTAAAGATACTGTTATTATGTTTTAATCATAAAAGAAGGAGCCGATATGAGAAAAATTACCCTGATTGTATTGTTTGTATTTTCGGTTGTACTGGTTTCTGCTCAGCAGATGTTGTACTACAATCTGGAAAACACATTGAATGAAGTAAATGGAAACGGGCCGGAGCTTACTGTTCTTGGCACCCAGGGCCAGTTTGTTGTGGAGGAGTTGTCCGAAATAAATCACAATACGAAAACGGTTTACCGTTTCGAGAAAAACAGTGGTTTGCAGTTTAACAATACTGCTGCCAGTAACTTTATGGGCGAAGAATACAGTATTGAGCTTTATTTCGTTTTCGATGAGCTGACCAGCTGGAAGCGTGTGATTGACTGGAAAAACCGGCAGTCTGATAAAGGAGCGTATATTTATTACGGCCAGTTGAATTTTTATAACATTGTAACCAGCGGCGAGGCACCTGTTGAACAAGGTGAATATACCTATTATGTGGTTACCCGGAAAGCCGCTTCGAAGGAAGTGCTGATTTATACCGATGCGATGGTTATGGTTACTTTTACCGATGATCTGAATGATGCTGTGATTAGCGATGATGGCGTTCTGAATTTCTTTCATGATGATCTGGTCGTTAAGGATGAAGCGTCTCCGGGTGCAGTGGCTATGATTAAGCTGTACAACTATGCCCTTAGTCAGGAGGAGATCACGGCAAATTGGGAAGATATTGGTGGTCAGGTATTTGGAATCAAGGAGCCGAAAGTGCGTGTTCCGGTTCTGGTCTATCCGAACCCCGCGGTTTATGGTTTTGTTGCCGACCTTTCCGGTTTCGACCAGGCAAAACCTGTGGAACTGATGCTTTATAACGAGGCCGGAAGGCTGGTTTATGTAACCCGGGAAACTGCCGGTGCAGGCAGAACCGAAATCGGAACGGCCGGGTTAAGCCCGGGGCTTTATCTGCTGAAAACCGTTCAGGGAAATAAGGAAGCCGTATCGAGAATTGTAATCCGGTAAATCTTCGGGGATTGAATCAGATCCATAAGAAATATGGCGGAGTGAGACTTAAAGGTATTTACTCCGCCATGTTTATTTTGTGCGTTGAGCCATAAGTCAGATTAGGGTTTGTCGTCCTGCTCTTCCGTCATTTGCGATTCATTATCATAGTTAATACCTCTTGCAAGACTGTCTATTTCAAAGTTATCCTGATTTTCAGCCATGTTGTCCATCGCCATCAGCGAAACCTTCATAATATTATCGATTGTAGTTGTAAGCCTTTCAATGTTTTTATCGAGGAAACCCACAAACTCTTCATTTTCTTCCTGCGAATATCCGCCGGAGCTGATCAGTTGGGCAAAGCCCAGAATGCCGTTCAGGGGTGTGCGTATTTCATGCGAAAGGCTTTTCATAAATGCAATGATAAGCCGGTTGCTGGCTTCAGCCTTTTCCTTTGCCCTGATAAGTTCATGCTGGGTGTCAATCAGTTCCGTGATGTCGGTTAAAGTGCCGATAAAACCTCTCATTTCACCTTCAACTATTTCGGGAACTGCCTGTCCATGCACCCATATTATTGTACCATTCGGTTGAATAAACCGGTATTCGGCAGTTACGGATGTTTTTGTCCTTACTGCGTTCTGCCACTCATCTATCCGGTCTTTAATATCTTCGGGATGCAGTGCGGTCAGGTACTTTCCATCCAGCGCCTCTTCGTACGACAGCCCGGTAATCTCGCACCACTTGGCATTTACATAAGTAGTATCGCCTTTTGCATTGGTTCTGAAAATGCCAACCGGAGCCATGCGGGTCAGGGTTTCGAACAGGATGCGGCTCTCGTTCAGGGCAATTTCGGTTTTCTTCCGCTGAGTGATGTCGGAAAAGGTTGCTACCATCTTGTTGGGTGCCGTCTGGAATGCCTTTACTTCAAAAACGCCTGAAATCCTGTTGTCCTGGTAGTTTATCTGTTCCGTTATCCAGGTGATGTTGTTTTTTGCGGCATTGGTGTAGAAAATGGGTACATCCGTGCCTTTCAGATTCGGGAAAACCTTTTCCATAGGCTTCCCCGTAAGCCGCGAGTGGTCCAGATTCAAAATACGGTCGGCTGCAGGATTGGCTCCCGAGAAGATCAGATTTTCGTTTTCGTCAAGTTCATAAAAGTGCATCCCGATGGGTGCATTCTCAACCATTTGCCTGTATAGCGATTCGCTGTGCTGCAGTTTTTCGTGGGCTTCTATCTGTTTGGTCACATCCTGCCCGCTGGTTCTCACGCCAATCAGGATTCCGTTGTTGTCGTGAATCTGGTTCCATGAAACCGACAGCCAGAAATAGGAGCCGTTTTTTCTTTTGCATTTAAAAACGGCATCGGTTCCGGTTTTCTCCTTTAATCCCTGTTGAATGGATTTTCGGGCTTCATCCCGGAACTCTTCCGAAATGATTACCGATACAAAATCGGGCATGGCAATAATCTCTTCCGGGCTGTATCCGGTAAACCGTTCTGCCGCGGGGTTGCTCCATACAATCTTGCCCTCGTGGTTAAAAAGCGATTCCCAGTTGGCAGTATAGTTGGCGATGTTTCTGAATTTTTCCTCACTCTCCTGCAGCGCCATCAGAGCCAGCTTCCGGATGGTGATGTCGTTGGATATGGATAAGATTCCCCGTTTGCCATTGGGCAGTTGAACCGCCGATTCAACCAGAAGGGAGTAATAATACGAACCATCTTTGCGGCGGCTGGTAACCTCCTGTTCCAGAATTTCGCCATCCAGTATCCGTTTGATGTTCTGCTGAACAAGTTCAGCATTTTCGGGAAGTGCCAGTATGCCGACATACTGCCCGATAAGCTCGCCTTTCTCGTAATTTGTTGATTTGCAGGTTGAATTGTTGACATCCAGAATAATTCCCTTTTCATCAAGCAGTAGAATTCCTGACGGGGTGTTATCGAACAGGGTGCGGTCAATGCTGTCTTTTGCCAGGTTTCCGGGAGTGGTAATTTGTGGCAAACCTCCGGTATCTCCTGTTTGCGGCAACTCTTTTGCTATCCACATCCATCGTTTGTCTTCAGCCTTATTGCTTATTCCGGTTATGGTTATGTCGAAAGCACAGTTTAACCTGGCGCTCCATGCATTTCTGAAAAATAGTTTACCGTCAGATTTTTCGCTTTCGTTGGGGTTGAATATACCCCAGAACACTTCAGTTCCCTGCATCTGCTCCTGCGTAAGCCCTGCCCTGCGGCAGAGTGCGGGATTTGAATAGACAATATTGTTTTTATCGTTGGTAATGCAGATGCAATCATCCATTGCATCCAGGATGTAATATATTGTCGGTTCGTTATCCGTATTCCCTTGTGTTTTCATCTTTTCTGCCTTTCTTTCCTCTGATTAAGCTTTCGGGAGTGTAAAAGAAAAGATGCTTCCTTTTCCCGGAGTACTTTTAACGCTGATTTTACCACCATTTTTCTCAATAAATTCCTTGCATATCGGCAGCCCGAGTCCGGTACTTGGTTCGCCGGCTGTGCCGGGCCTGTTGTTTCTGCCTGTAATGCTGAAGAGAGTTTCCATCATTTCGTCGGGGATGCCGATTCCATTGTCGATTACCTTTATTTCAACCATCCCGTTGTCGTTGTTGTCAGAAAGCAGCATAATCAAGCCCCCGTGGGATGTGAATTTTACGGCATTCGACAACAAATTTCTGAAAATTGTTTCAAGCATTGGCTCATCGGCCATAACTTTTATTTCTTCGCTGATATCCATAACCACCCGGATATGCTTTTTCAGGGCGATTTCAAGGATGGTTTCCGAGCTGCGGTCAACGGTTGAAAGCAGATTCAGTTCACGCGGCCTGAATGGCTTGATGTTTCGCTGAACCATCGACCATTCGAGCAGGTTCTCAAGCAGGCTGTAGAGATTTACTGCCGATTTCTTCAGCTCGGAGGATATGAGCCTGATTTCGTCCTGATTCAGCGAATCAAACTCATCCGCCATCATTTCGGTAAGGCCCAGAAACGAGGTAAACGGACTGCGCAGGTCGTGGGCAATTATGGAGAAGAACTTGTCTTTCTCTATATTGATTTTACTGAGTTGATCGTTCTGTTGTATAATTTTCTCCTCAGCCTCAAGCCGTTCGGAGATATCATAAAAGATGGTGTGATAGCTTCCGTCAGGAAGGATGCGCGAATGCATCTCAACATGAATCAGCCGGCCGTCTGCGGCTATGATTGTCCTGCGGCTGGTTACCGTCTTTCCCTGTTTTATCAGTTCAGTCTGAAAAGGCGTTTTCTTAAGGCTCTCTTCCGTAAACAGCTTATTACTGAAATTCTGTCCAATCAGCTCCTTGGCGGTGTATCCCGTCATGGTCAGAAAGGTGGTGTTCAGCTGAACTATTTTGCCGTCGGGGGAGCCGATCAGAATGCCGCCTGCCGATGAATTGAACAGCTCTTTGTAGCGCATTTCGCTTTCGCGCAGTGCAGCCTCTATATTTTTTATCTGGGTAATGTCGTGAATGTGTTCTATAATTTGCTTCATCACTCCATTCTCATCGAAAATGGGATAGGTATGCGTCATGAACCATCTGTTCTTTTTTTCATCGAAACATTCTGTTTCCCCGGGCTTTTTTGTCTCCAGGGTAAACAAAACAGCAGAGTGTTCACAAAACTCATTTTGATGCCGGAGTTCATCGTAAAGCTTTCCGTTTATCTCTTCCGGAGTGGTCTGGAAAAATTCGTAACCGGCCTTGTTATATCTGATAATGCGGTGCTCCGTATCATGTATCCCGATGACATCGGGGAAGTTGTTTATAAGATTCTCGAGGAAAACGGAATTCTCGCGGTTTTCCTTCAGTGCCTTCTCAAGCCGGAAAAGGGTATCCTTCTTTTCGGTGATGTTCCTGGCAATTACCAATGCTTTTTCAACGATATTCCGGTCGTTTACAATCGGATGAATGGCATATTCATACCATTTGTTGTTCAGAGTGGTTTCAGATTTTAAAGCTCTTCCCTTTTTGAAAACCTCCTCTTTTATGAACTCATTGTATTCATCGCTGAAGAATGAGGAATACATATCGAACAGCGACTTTCCCACAAAATCGCTGAGCGAGAGTCCGAAAAAGGCGGCGTTTATTTCATTGCTGTCAATGATAACTCCATTGTTGTCCACAAAAATAAGCCCGTCGGTATTGGCATCCATCAGGGCGCGCTGCTCCGCATAAGCATCAGCAAGCGCCTGTTCCGCCTTTTTGAATTTTGTGATATCCCTGATGATTATCAGAACCTCATTTTCATGTTCGCGGATAAACAGGGCATTAAGGATAAGGTTGTTGTCCGAAGCAAGGCCGAAGTTAAACTCTGCCTCCTGAAGCTCGCCTGTGTCAAGGGTTTGGATGATTTTCTTCTGCAGTTTCTCTGCAAACGCTGCCGGCAGAACTTCCCTGATGTTTTTTCCGATAATTGAGCCTTGCTGGGGAAACAAGTCATTGCCATTGGACTTGAAGTCCAGATAATTCCCGTCGCGGTCAATCCGGATAAGATAGTCCGGTACTGACTCGCTGAGCGTCTGAATCCTGATGTCTTCCGGTCTTATCATAATAATAAGGTTTACAATGGTGCAGCCATTTGCATGAAGCACCAATCAATATTTCCCGGAATTGTTTTTCGTTTTATCCCCTGTTTTGTTCTCCTTCTGAAGTTAATCTCAGAATCTCCTGTCGTTTTCCTCTGGCCTGATCCTAAGCTTGCTCGCTATTTCTCCAATCGTCGGGCAATTAATTCTTTAACTATTAACATTAATCCTTTGAGTTCTCCGGCGTTTTATTGTTAATCAGTTGATGAACAGATATGTAACAGTCAGAACTCCGTATTCTTTCTATTTCTCTG
>LUZO01000309.1 GCA_001603685.1 Bacteroidales bacterium Bact_23 | reverse complement strand
TCCGGTTTTCTGAAAATGAGGATAAGGTAGCAGGTACTTTGTCCTCATTTTAATTATTGTTAAAAGGTGTTTTTCGAATGACCCCCCCTGAATGAATTGAAAGAGAATTTATTATAAACTTAAAAAACTTAAAAAAAATGAGTGCAATAGCCAACATTTTTGCCCGTCAGATTCTTGACTCACGCGGCAATCCAACCATCGAGGTTGATGTTTATACCACCAACGGTGTACTCGGAAGAGCTGCTGTTCCTTCAGGAGCTTCAACCGGTATTCACGAGGCAGTTGAACTTCGCGACGGCGATAAAGGCATCTATCTGGGAAAAAGCGTTCACAAAGCCGTTCAGAATGTGAATAAGGTGCTTGCCGACGAGCTGAAAGGCTATTTCGTTTCGGAACAGAACGAGATAGACCGCCGGATGATTGAAATTGACGGTACTCCCAATAAGGGTAACCTGGGTGCCAATGCCATCCTTGGCGTTTCGCTGGCAGTAGCCAATGCAGCTGCTCAGGAATCGAACCAGTACCTGTTCAGATATGTGGGCGGTGTTAATGCCAATACCCTTCCCATCCCGATGATGAACATCATCAATGGCGGTTCGCACGCCGATAACGCCATCGATTTTCAGGAGTTCATGATTATGCCGGTTGGCGCTCCCAACTTCACCGAAGCACTCAGAATGGGTGCCGAGGTTTTTCATAACCTGAAAAGCGTACTGAAGAAAGCCGGATACTCAACCAACGTGGGTGACGAAGGCGGATTTGCTCCCGACCTGAAATCGAATGAAGAGGCTATCACCGTTATTCTGCAGGCCATTGAAAAAGCCGGATACAAACCGGGCGAGGATATCTTTATCTCTCTCGACCCCGCTTCATCAGAATATTATTTGCCGGAAGAAAATGTTTACCACCTGAAAAAATCGACCGGTGAGAAGCTGACTCCCGCTCAGATGGTTGATTACTGGAAAACCTGGGTTGACAAATACCCCATTATTTCGATTGAAGACGGAATGGCAGAAGACGACTGGGAAGGCTGGAAGCTGATGACCGATGCCATGGGCAAGAAAGTTCAGCTGGTGGGCGACGACCTGTTCGTTACCAACTCAAAACGCCTGCAGATGGGTATCGACAAGGGAGTTGCAAACTCAATCCTGGTGAAAGTTAACCAGATTGGTACCCTTACCGAAACCATCGACGCCGTTAACCTGGCATACCGCAACGGTTATACCGCCGTTATGAGCCACCGCTCAGGCGAAACCGAAGATACCACCATTGCCGACCTGGCAGTAGCTCTGAACACCGGACTGATCAAGACCGGATCAGCAAGCCGTACCGACAGGATTGCCAAGTATAACCAGCTGATGCGCATCGAGGAGATCCTCGGCTCTTCAGCCCGTTATCTGGGTAAAGGTTTTAAATACGCAAGGTAATAGCAGCTTTTGCTGACAGGACTCCCCGGTGATGCTTAATTGCCGGGGAGTTTTTTTGTGAATATCCTGAAGCGCTTGACGATGGAGGCGTCAACCCTTTCAATTACGGAGCGCATTTTGGAGTTCGTTTCCAGGATCAGGTGGGTTTCAAAATTCTTTATGCCCGCCTCTTTTGCCGATTCGAGCAGCCGCAGCCCCATGCTGATTTCGAGGCCCAGCCCCTGATGCACCGGTTTCACCGCGCCAAGCATCAGATCGAGCTGCGACGATTTTTTCATTGATTTAAGGATGTGGTACCATCCGAAGGGAAACAGTTTACCCCGGGCACGCATGATTCCCTTCGATAAATTCGGCACCCCCACAACAAAAGCGACCACTTCGCCTTCCATTGTTATGATTTTTACATAACGCGGATCGAGAACCGGCATATAGCGGTCGGCAAGGTCGTGCATTTCCGATTCATCCATGGTGTAGAAGCCGTAGAGATCGCGGTAAGTCTCATTTACAAGCCGGAGTACCGGAACGATGTAAGGCCTGAGTTCCCTTTTGGTTTTGAACTCGTGTACCGTGTACCTTTTGGTATTGAGCATGCGTTGCTGAACGCGCTGATAGATATCCGGCAGTGTCAGATTTATACTGAAACGGTAGGTGTAGCAGTCTATCAGCTTTGAATAGCCCCCGGCGGTGGTGAAATCAACCATATAGGGCAGATTCGATGAGGTGTCAATCAGCGGCAGGTCGTCGAATCCTTCGATCAGAAAACCCTGGGGATCCTTGTCGGAAAATCCGTAAGGTCCGGTCACCTGCTCCATACCCCGCTCTTTGGCCCATGCTTCAATAAAACCGAGCAGTGTCGAGGCGGTTTCCTCTTCGTCGAAACAGTCGAAACTGCAGAAACGGGCCGTCTTTTCGTTGTTCTGTTTATTGTAGGGGTGATGGATGATTCCCATGATTCGGCCCCGCGCTTCGTTGTTGCGGTAAGCTATTGCCCTTACGGTTTCGCAGTAGCCCAGCGCCCTGTTCTGTTTTGGATTGTGAAAGTTCCATTCATCCTGATAGAAGGGAGGCAGCCAGTTGCTGTGATTACGGTGAATGCCGGCGGGAAGATGAATGAACTCCGAAAGCAGCTTCCGGTTGTTTACAACTTTGATTTCGATTTCCATCTGCAGGTTTGAGAAAAACTGATTTGCCTGATTACAATAT
>LUZO01000308.1 GCA_001603685.1 Bacteroidales bacterium Bact_23 | reverse complement strand
TTTAATGCGTCGCCCCTGGTAATTGGTGTCAGGATAACGATATCTTTTTATCTTTGTTGGTGGCAATCCGGAAAGATATTTCAATGAGCAAGGTACTGATAGTTGACGACGATGTTACTTTTTGCATGATGCTGGAGGCTCTTCTCCGTAAGCATAGCTACGAGGTAGAGCATTCCTATTCGTATGCCGACGGCCGGAAAAAGCTTTTGGCATTCCGCCCCGATATTGTTCTTACCGATTTGCGGCTTGTTGATCACGACGGCATTGAAGTGCTTCAGCTTGTAAAGCGCGAAGCTCCGGAGGTGCCCGTTATCCTGATGACCAGTTACGGCGATATCCGCACGGCAGTCAGTGCCATGAAGCATGGCGCATTTGATTATGTTACCAAGCCGGTCAGCCCAGATGAGATACTTGCCACCATTCACCGTGCTTTGAATTTCAGCGCCGGCGAAGGAGCGGATGTTTCGGAACAGGCAAAAGACGATGCCTTTATTGAAGGTGAAAGCGAAGCGTCGTTGAAAATACTTGAGCACACCGCGCTGGTTGCACCTACCGGTATGTCGGTGCTGATTATGGGCGAAAGCGGAACCGGCAAGGAGTATGTTGCCCGCCGGATTCATATGCTCAGTCAGCGCAGCGAAAAGCCTTTTGTTGCCATCGACTGCGGCGCTCTGCCCCGCGATCTTGCCGGCAGCGAACTGTTCGGCCATGTGAAAGGCTCGTTTACCGGCGCCATTGCCGACAAACCCGGACAGTTCGAATTGGCCAACGGCGGTACCATTTTTCTGGATGAGATCGGCAATCTCAGTTACGAAATTCAGATACAGCTTCTCAGGGCGATACAGGAACGGAAAATCAGAAGGGTGGGATCAACCGCTGAAATACAGGTAGATGTGCGGATCATCACCGCTACAAACGAAGACCTGAAGCAGGCGGTTGCCCGCGGCGATTTCAGGGAGGACCTCTACCACCGCATCAACGAATTTGCCATTCAGGTGGCCCCGCTGCGCGACCGCCCGGAAGATATGCTGCAGTTTGCCACACACTTTCTGGCAGGTGCCAACCGCGAACTTTCGAAAAATATCAGGGGTTTTGCTCCGCAAGTAATTGAGATATTCAGCAGGTATTCATGGCCCGGAAATCTCCGCGAACTCGGGAATATCATCAAACGCGCGGTATTGCTCTCGAAAGGGGATCTGATTACTGCCGATACCCTGCCCGACGAACTTGCCGAAGAAACCGGAGCAATACGGCAGGAGGAACAACCGGCGGCTGAACGGCCGGTTCATGAGATCCATCCCGCCACGGAGGATGCCGACCTGCGCGAAACTTCGCGCCGCAGCGAGAAGGAGCTGATTGTAGCAACTCTGGAAAAGGTACGCTACAACAAATCGAAAGCCGCCCGGATTCTCAATGTGGATCGTAAAACGCTGTATAACAAAATGAAACAGTACGGAATCCCGCTTCAGTAGCGCCGGATGATCTCCATTAACTCCTTTTCCGTTTCAGTCAGGCTGCTGCATGCTTTCTCAACCATTCCGGCAACTGCCGTGTGATCGGGTGTATCGGTTTTGCACATTGCTTCAAGTTTCTGCAGCAGCGAACTTTCGGGAGCTCCCAGGTTTTTAATGTTTGGCCTGATTCGGTGCGAAAGTTCCGCAATCTGGCGGTAATCGCGGTTGCCAAGCGCTTCCTGCATTGCCGGAACGGTTGTTTTTACATCATTTACCAGCGATTCCAGAATTTTTTTCAGAATTTCGGGGTCGTTGCCGGTAAATTCGGCAAATGCGTCAATGCTCAGCTTTGAATTCCGGGTTTCGTCAGTTTTGGCTTCGGCCGGAAGCTCTGTAAGTTCGCAGTTCAATACTCCGGCAACCATTGCGTAAAGCTCCGATTGCCTGAAAGGTTTGATCAGAATCTGGCTCATGCCCGTGTTTCTGTAGTTGTTCAGGTCTTCGCGGGTTGCGTATGCGGTAAGACCGATGACGGGGGGCGCCGCAATTCCCTGTTTGCCGGCATGGCCGATAATTGCAGCGGTAAGATCGGGGCCGCTCATTACGGGCATTTGTATGTCGGTGATAATCAGGTCGTAATTGTTTTGGCCTGAAACAAACCGCTGCAGAGCATCGCGGCCGTTGTTCACAACATCCGTTTCTGCTCCCGTATCTCTTAACAGGCCAACGATCAGCAGCCGGGTGGTGTCGTCGTCTTCGGCAATGAGAACCCTCTTCCCGGCAAGTACCGGAACTCCGGATTTTCGAGTGCCGGCTCCTGTTTTCACCTCACCGCTGTATTCGGGCAGCGGCAGGGTAATTTCAACGGTTGTGCCCTCTCCTTCGGTGCTTTTGAGGCTGATGGTGCCGCCCATCATCATGGTCAGCTTCCGGCAAATTGCCAGCCCGAGGCCTGAACCACCGTATTTCCGGGTGATTCCTTCATCTACCTGGGTAAATTCTTCAAAAATCTCCTGCTGTTTCTCCTCCGGAATGCCGATGCCGGTGTCAGAAACGGTGATATGCAGTTCCAGGGTGTCATCAGCCGAAGCTGCCGATAGTTGCAGGATTACTTCTCCTCTCTCGGTGAATTTAATGCTGTTATTCAACAGGTTATAGATGATTTGCCTGATTCTCAACTGATCTCCCGATGCCGCCTTCCCGGTTTCGCCGGAGAGCTTCAGCGTCATTCCAAGTCCTTTCTTTTCAGCGTTTGGCTTCAGGGTTTCGTAAACCTCTTTTGCCAGAAATTCCGGAATGAACGGTTCCGGCTCCAGATTGATCTTACCGCTTCCAATGCGCGAATAGTCGAGCAGATCGTCAATCAGTCCGAGCAGATGGTCGGATGAAGAGTTTATGTAGCTCAGGTAATCCTGTTGCTCATTCGAAAGCTGCGTATTTGCCAGCCTTTCGGAGAAACCGATGATGCTGGTGATGGGAGTCCGGATTTCGTGGCCCATATTGGCCAGAAACAGCTCTTTGACCTTGAGCAGCCTCTCGGCCAGCAGCCTCGCTTTTTCAAGCTGGCGGCGGTAGAAGGCGCTGCGTGCAAGGTCTTTCCAGATTAGCAGGATGAATATCAGCATGGTAGCCATACCGGCCATGGCCATAATGATGGCGGTATTCCACAAACGCCTTACCAGCGCTCCCGCCGATTCGGCGCCTTCGATGGCACGGTTGATCTCCTCTTTTTCGTACAGAATGAGCACATTCCTGATCTCATCAAGAATAATCTGATCGGTTCTGAGCAGCATCAGCTCGCGTTCAGCGGTCATCTGCCTTACCAGTCGTTCCTCTTCGCTCATCTGTTCAAGCTGCGAACGCACCTGAGCGATGGTTGTATCATGAATTTTTTTTATAGTCTGAACGGTATCCGGTTTTTTGGGCAAAACCATTTCAACGGTATGCGTGCTGTCGGCCGGCTGGCTTTTTCCGCCAATGCCCGACCAGATTCGCCTGAAGAAGCCCTCTTTTTTCTGAGCTGCTGTCTCTCTGGGCTTTTCTGTTTTCACCGTTTCATGCTTTGTGATGGTGGTGGTGGGGATTTCAACGGTATCGGTAAAGCTCTGCAGCATCTGGTCGAGCCTCTCGGGGCTGAGGATGGGCATATTTTTGGTCTTGTTCAGCCTGAAATAGCTCTCCAGCGTGTTTTTCTTCAGGTCGAGCAGGCTGTCAACCACCAGCATACGCAGATATTGTTCGGTATGGTCTAGGCTTGTCCGTTTGAGCGAATCGGCAATGGCTCTGATGCTCTGCTCATCTTTTTGATATTGTGTAAGATACCGGCGCTGGCCGGTAGTGATGTAAGCCCTTGCCTGTCCGTCGGCGTCAATCAGCTTTGAGAGCATGCTGCCAACCAGGGTCAGCTTTTTTGCTGATTGAGAAACGCCGGTATCGGGCGGAGTAAGCCGGGTGGCAAAGTGAATGATGGAGAAAAAGGCGGCCATCGCCAGAAAGAGGAGTAGCAGAAAGCCAGCCACCACTTTCCCTTTTACCCCTTCAGTATTTTTACTCCGTTTCATAATCGCAAAGTTAAAGCCTAAAATGGTTGATTGCTCTCTTTTGTGATTAAATTCTGAGGGTTGAACAACCGGAACTGTGAAAACCAATAAATGATTGAAATAATTGTTCTGTCATCATAAATTGTTACTCTTGCATCCGGCAGGCAAAAAAAGCCCCTGCCGATTAGCGACAGGGGCCTGACATATTGCCGTTGAACTTCAGAAATTATACCGATTGCAAATGCAATTCGTATTAATTTTCGGTTGATATAATAAGCATGCGTGAGTTTTTCCAGAACTGCTCATAGTCCTTGATCACAAGTTCTTCAATCTTCTTGTTTTCACCAACAAGTTCGTAGGAGTTTGCCGGGTGGGTTGACATAACGGTGGCTTTCTTCACACCCAGGGGTATTGATTTCAGTTTGCGGATATCAACGCGGGTGAATTCATCGAGGTTGACATCGCCGGCTACTTTCTGCGATTTTCCGATGCCAAGGAATCCGCCTTCTTTGTTCAGGATATTCTTCTTGATCAGCTCTTTGCGGTCGCCAACCAGGAAGTAGGCGGTATTCAGTTCGGTGGTTTTGTCGGTGATCGTTCCGGACAATGCCAGGTTTCTGTCTTTTATCAGTGAAATGGTATCGTTCAGGGCTGCAATAGAGAAATTCAGATGTGCCAGTTCCTCTTTCAGGGTGGCGATTTCGGCATCGCGCTCCACAAGCTGCTGATTGGCAAGTTTAACCATATTTTCAAGCTCGGTAATCTTCAGGTTCGAATCCTTGATTTTGCTGTTGAGGCTTGCAATTTTGTTTTTATTTTGCTGAAGCAGTTCATTGATCAGTCGGATGTCTTCGTTGATGCTTTCGCGGGTCGATTTGCTTAATTCCTGGCCCTGGCCGGTTTTCGAACTGATCAGTTTTTCGCGGCTTTTGATTTCGGAAAGATTGGATTCAATCTCGTTAAGCGTCATCAGAAAGTCGTTGACCAGCGAATCCTTTGCGGCAGCTTCATTGCTGATTCTGTCTCTTTCCTGAAGCAGATAGTTGATCTGTTCGGTTTGTTTTTTGTTCTCGCATGAGGTGAAAAGCAGCGGAAGGGCAACAAGAATAATCAGATAGTTTTTCATGGTTTTGATTTTAGGGTTTGCCCGTATTGTTCAAATAATAAACCAAAATCGATGGTATGGATTAATAGCCAGTCAATCAGTATGTTACAATGTATGTCGCTCCCGGGGCATTGTGTAATAAATTCCACAATGCGTGAAATTTTTATTCTGTTTGCAAGGTTATCCACAAAAATTATGGATAAGTGAGACGAGGTGTTTCATCATAAAAAGATTAAAAGGAGTACTTTCCTGTTGAACCATTCAGGGGTGCAAAGGTTTATTAAGTCGGGCAATAACTGCCATTTTGAAATAAATGTCTAATAAAAATTCTAAAGTAATGCGAGTTTTAATTTCTCTGTTTGCCGGAGTAACCATCTTTTTCTCTTCGTTTTTGTTTGCCGGCAATCCTGCCGTACATACCATTCCGGGCGGAAAGGGCGATGCCGCTTCGGGTTCGGCTCAGCCCGATACCACCATACACTACCCTCAGGAGAAACATCTGAAAAATATCCGCCAGCTCACCACCCACGGCGATTATGCCGAGGCTTATTTCAGTTTCGATGATTCCATGATATCGTTTCAGGCAAAAAGTGAAAAATGGGGAACCAAATGCGACCACATTTACTATTTTGCGTTTAAAGACGGCCATATGAAGGATCACATTCCCCAGATGGTCAGCAACGGTTTGGGCCGTACCACCTGCTCGTTCTTCCTGCCGGGCGATACCACCATATTATATGCCTCCACCCGTTCGGGCGGCCCCGATTGCCCGCCTGAACCCGAGCGCCGTGCCGATGGAAAGTATCTCTGGCCCATCTATCCCGATTTCGACATCTATGTTGCCAATCTGAAAGGAGAACTGGTGGATACCCTCATCAAACATTCCGGCTATGATGCCGAAGCAACTGTCTCGCCAAAGGGCGACCTGATTGTGTTTACCTCCGACCGCTCCGGCGACCTGGAACTGTACACCTGCAAAATTGACGGCAGCGATGTGAAACAGATTACCTTTGAACTAGGCTACGATGGCGGCGCTTTTTTCTCGCCCGATGGCAAAAAGCTGGTATTCAGATCGTCGAGGCCAAAAACTCCGGAAGAAATAAAGGAATACAAGGAGCTGCTGAGTCAGGGACTGGTGGCGCCTACCAATATGGAGATATATACCTGCAATGTGGATGGCAGCGACCTGAGGCAGATAACAAACCTGGGAAAAGCCAACTGGGCTCCCTATTTCCATCCCTCAGGCGAAAAAATCCTCTTCAGCTCGAACCATGCTGGAAAACGGGGATTCGAATTCAATATTTATATGATGAATCTCGATGGCACCGGCCTCGAACGGATTACCTGGGATCCGGTTTTCGACTCTTTCCCCATGTTTTCACATGACGGCAAGAAGCTGATCTTCTCATCGAACCGGAATAATGGCGGTACCCACGATACCAACCTGTTTATCGCCGACTGGGTTGACTGATTCCGGGTTATCTGAAATCGGATAACAGACCGGTTTATTTGAAACAAAAAAGCAGGATGCAGCGTTGGGTATCCTGTTTTTTTTGATTTATTTATTTCCTTTCTGGGATGCAATTGCAAGAATCAGTCCCAGCGCAATGCTGAGCAGTGCGGCAAACAGCACCTGGAAGTCGGCGGGCAGCAGGAAAGTAATGGTGTGTGCCGGATACCAGAACAGGGGGATCGTCTTCTTAAAAACGAAGTTCCACTGCACATCCCAGTTAAGCCCGGTCAGGATTTTGCTGAAATTTATCGGTTTCAGCAATCCGCTTACGGTGCCGCCGTTGTTTACGATGTGGGTGTCGGTGATTTTATGGAAGGTCATCATCACCGGAGCGTAGATGGTGTTCATAAATACGCTGGTGCAGAACGCCACAAACAGTTTGGCTCCCGAAAAACCGCCGGCCATGGCTTCGGCGGCATTGCCCATGCCCATGTAGGTGAGGAATGAAATGGTTCCGGAGCCAAAAATTACAAACGCCAGTTTGATGGTCAGACCCAGAAACCCCCAGACAATGGCTCTGGGAAGGATTCCAAAGCCGGGAACATTGTATTTCCCCGTTTTTATGCGCAGTCCGATTACCTCGCCCAAAGTGGCCAGTATGCCGAACTTGATAAAGCTCATGATCATGCCGTGATCGGCATTGAAGGTGTTGTACCAATTATAAACGGCGGGCGAAACAAAAAACGGCAGAAAGAAAAGAATAATGGCGCCGGTAAAAATCAGGTCGTTGCGTTTCATAGGTCAGTGATGTGCATATTTTGCGGCAAAGTTAGGCAAATTGGCTTGCCATCAAAGCCGTGCTGAAAAATATCCCGGCACCTTTGAAAACTGCGGAACAGCGATGCAGCACCCGGTTTACGACTCCTCCTTAAAAAAGAGCTTGTAATACTGCATGCCGCGCTCCTCGTCGAATCCTTTCTCAATGTGGTCGCGGTTGCCATGCACATACACATGGAAATTTTTATCGAGTTTGATTACGCTGCGATAAAATTTGGCTTGTTTCCGCACAGCCTGCCCCGAAATATCAAAATCATCGCTGAAGCTCATCTGCCTTTCTACCTCATAATCACGGCGGTAGTCGTTGAAAGTTTCAATTACCTCAGGCTGTTCAAAAACTTCGCCCACAAACTCCTGCATCTGAAAACTGTCGTTTTCCTTGAAAAACTTCATGGATCTGTTCAACAGCTCAGCCTGTTCTGCCCGGTCGATTTCGAAGGATTCGGGCAGTTTTTCGGTTACAAACTTATGGCAGAGGTCCAGTGCCTGACTGGTCTGAAAAAACTCGTCGTTCCGCTGCCTCAGTTGCAAAAAGTTGTCCATCCAGTAAACCGCATCGTTGCCCTTGCTCAGGTTGTCAACCGACATGACCACAAAACCGTTTTCCCGCTCCGTATTGAAAATAAGGCACCCTTTATCAAGGCGGTTGATGTTGATGCCCTCTTCGTGGTCAACCGTAAAGCCGTCATCTTCGGGGAATACCTTCAGGAAAGTCTCTTTCGATTCCGATTTAAACAGCCCGATGGCGTCCAGCTCTTCGCCGTCGAGCATGAGCTGGCGGAAATAGACGGTGAAGAACTCGCCGGCCTGCACTTTAGGATGCACCGAGCATTTGTAGAGGTGATTCGCCAGATTTACCGAGTTGAGGTAAATGCTGCCGGGATCGTCGAAAATGGCTGAAGCATAATGGTACACCTCATTCATGCTGAGGTCGGTCTCGTGAAACAGATTGAAATATCCGGGACTCTTAAACGGCGAAAGAAAATATCTGATTAGCAGATCGCGAATGGCTTCGCTGAGCTGAACCGGTGATTTTGAGAACTTTATGCCTTCTTCGCGGCTTTTGTTCCCCGTTTTGTGGATGACCAGCCTGCTGAGAACGGCATCGTCGGTTATCATCATATTGCTGATTTTTAATCGGATACGGAAATGATTTCTGCACTGCAATGATAAGTTTTTCCGGTGAAATCCGATGATTATTTCGTCCAATTAACTGAAAATTGTCCTGCTTTGTCATTGAGTTTGTATTTTAGCAGGCGGATTGAAAATGATGCATTCCGGCTTCTGTCAGTTTCATTGGGGATATATATGGCTTTCTGAATTGCTTAGCCCCGCCGGAAAAGCGCATTAATCCCGGGTTTTGAAAACAATACAGTGTAAAATCATCAAAAATCGAATAAATGAACAGAAAAATCTTTTCACTACTCGTTGCAATTCTGCTGCTTGCGGGAGAGGCGTTCTCATGCACCAATTACCTGGTAACCAAGGGAGCTTCGAAAGATGGCGGCACCATGGTTTCCTATGCGGTGGATTCGCACATTCGCTACGGCGAGCTCTATTTCCGCCCTGCCGCCGACTGGCCTGAAGGCAGCATGGTTACCCTTTACGACCGCGGCACCGCCAAACCGCTGGGCCAGATTCCGCGGGTGGCGCATACCTATCAGGTGGTAGGGTTTATGAACGAATATCAGGTGGCCATCGGTGAAACCACCTTTGACGGCCGCTCCGAACTGCACGATACCACCGGCATTGTGGATTACGGCAGCCTGATGTTTCTGGCGCTGCAGCGTTCAAAAACCGCCCGCGAAGCCATCCGCGTGATTGCCGAACTGGTTGAGGAGTTCGGCTATGCCAGCACCGGCGAATCGTTTTCCATTGGCGATAAACACGAGGTGTGGATTATGGAACTTATCGGCAAGGGCACCAGAATGGTTTACGACAAAAAAAAGAAGGAGATGGTCAATGCAAACAAGGGCGCCGTGTGGGTGGCAATCCGCATTCCGGATGGATACATTTCCGCTCATGCCAACCATGCACGCATTACGGGATTCCCGCTCGAAGACGGCAAAACCTCGATCAGCAGCAGGAATTTCAAGCTGCTCAACCAGCCCGGCATTGAAGTGATTTACAGTCACGATGTGATCTCCTTTGCGCGCGAAAAGGGCTATTTCAGCGGAAAGGACAGCGAATTCAGCTTCAGCGATGTTTACGCACCCCTTGATTTTGAGGCGGTTCGATTTTGCGAATTGCGGGTCTGGGCCATGTTTAACCATGTGAACGGCGATATGAAAAAGTACTGGGATTACGCCACCGGCGTGGAAGGGAAGGAGAGGATGCCGCTCTACATCAAGCCCGACCGCAAACTGGATGTTCAGGATCTGATGGCTTTCAAGCGAGACTACCTGCAGGGAACCGAACTGGATATGTCGAAGGATATAGGCGCCGGTCCCTTTGGACTGCCTTACCGCTGGCGGCCGCTTACCTGGGAATATGAAGGCGAAGAGTATTTCAATGAGCGGGTAACGGCAACCCAGCAAACCGGGTTTGTTTTTGTGGCACAGATGCGTTACTGGCTGCCCGATCCCATCGGAGGTATCTTCTGGTTTGGCGCCGACGATGCGGGGAGCACCGTTTTCATGCCCTTTTACTGCGGTATCCTGAATGCACCCCACTGTGTTGCCGAAGGAAACGGCGACATGCTTACCTATTCCGAAACCGCCGCTTTCTGGGTGTTCAACCGGGTGGCGCATTTCGCCTATCTGTTCTACGACAGGGTAATGCCCGACATCAGAAAAGTGCAGCGCGAACTTGAGAATAAGTTTGTGGCCGAAATCAGGGATATAGACTGGCAGGCCAATGAATATTACAAGATATCTCCCGAAAAGGCAAGGGATTACCTTACCTGGTACAGCACAAAAACCGCCGATGAAACCATAAACAGATGGCGTAAACTGGGTGAGTTCCTGCTGGTGAAATACCTCGACGGCAATGTGAAGAAGGAGAAAAACGGAGTGTTCGAACGCAACCCCTGGGGTTATCCCGTTTCACCGGGTTGGCCCGGCTACCCCGATAGCTGGAAACAGCAGATTAAGGAAAAGACCGGCGACCAGTTTAAGGTACCGAAAAAAGGATAAACAGGTTTCCCGTTCCGGAATTTCCGAAAGAGAATGTGATACTGCAAGATTTCCGGCCTGAAGCTAAAAGCTGACGGTCGGAATTTTTATTTCAGGCGAAGAATAACGGAATGTTGGAGTCCTGTCAGCACATTCCCTGCTCCTGAAACATCCGGAGCAGGCCTTTTCTGACCGGATATGCCGGATCGAAGCCCAGCATGGTTCTGGCTTTGGCGATATCGGCGTAGGTAATTTCCACATCGCCGGGCTGCATGGGCTTCCACTCGATGATGGCTTTTTTGCCCAGCGTCTCTTCAATGTTCCGCACCAGATCAATCAGCGAAATGGTATCGTTGTTGCCGAGGTTGAAGATTTCATAACCTTTCAGCCTTTCGGTACAGGCGACGATGCCGGCGGTGATGTCGTCAACAAAGGTATAGTCGCGGCGGGTGGTGCCATCGCCGAAAAGGGTGATGGGCGTACCCTCGCTGATTTTGCGGCCAAACTGCTGAATGGCCATCTCGGGGCGCTGTCCGGGGCCGTAAACGGTGAAAAACCGAAGGCAGAAGATGTTGAAAGCGTAGAGGTGATGGTAGGTGTAGCAGAGCAGTTCGCCGGCCTTTTTGGTGGCGGCATAGGGCGAAATGGGGTTATCAACCGGGTCGCTTTCGCTGAACGGCACCTTTTTGTTGTTGCCATACACCGACGAAGAGGAGGCAAACAGCATATCCCTGATTCCGGCGGCCCGCATGGCCTCAAGCAGCACCAGAGTTCCGGTTACATTCACATCGTAGTAGAGCTCAGGCTGTTCAATCGAAGGCCGGACACCGGCACGCGCCGCCAGATGAATGACCACGGCGGGCTTTTCTTCCGCAAAAATCCGGTCGAGTGCCGCACGGTCGCGGATATCTCCTTCGTGGATGGCGAAATTCTCGAAGGCCGAGAGCTTTTTCACCACTTTCCGCTTTATCTGAGGGTCGTAGAAGGTATCGAAGTTGTCGATGCCCGAAACCCTGTGCCCCTGTTTCAGAAAGGTGCGGGCAAGGTTCGATCCGATAAATCCGGCAACACCGGTGATGAAAATATGTTTCATAAGCTATGGGGTTGTTTGGTCAGTGGCCGGTAGCGGGCTTTCCAGACTGATTTTCATTGATTTCTCATTCAGACTGAAGTACATGCCCGTGAGCGAGACCACTGCCGTAATTACATAAAACAGCAGACTGAGTGCAATGGATTGATGGATATCGAGTTGCATAATTTCAGCGCCAAACAGAAAGGTAATCTCCCGCGATCCTATCCCGCCTATGGTGATGGGCAGGGTGGCAACGATGGAAGAGATCAGAAAAAGAAAGAGATACGGTATGGTATGCTCCTGATTGTGATTTGCATAGAGGATAAACCAGGCCGAAACCAGTTGTGCCAGTTGCACCGCCAGCGAATAGAGGTTGGTTTTGTGGATGCTTTTCCTGAAATCCTTAAACAGCCAGTGGATGCCGGCGTAATATACCGCTATGGAAACCGGAATTAATATGATTGCCAGTGTTTTATAAATGGAAGGTACCGAAATGAAGGGAACCATCAGCATGGCCAGGACAAAAAGGGCGAGCACGCCGTTTACCCGGTCGAGCAGCACCGCCCAGAACAGCTTTTTGGCTTTGATGCCGTACTTTTTGTTGAGCAGGTAGATTTTGTAGCCATCGCCGCCGATGCCGCCGGGCAGAAACAGGTTGTAGTACATACCCAGCAGGTAAAGCCTCAGGTTGCTCTTTTCGGTAAGTCCGGCGCCGATATCGCGGAAAAACAGATTCAGCCGGAACGATGAGATTATCTTTGAAAGGATAAACATCAGGGTGGCAGCAAGCAGCCAGCCGTAGTTTACATGTTTGAAAATCAGGCCTACCTCTTTGATGTCGATCTTTGTATAGACATACCAGAGTGCGGCTACCGAAAGCGCGATTTTCAGGAATGCTTTTAACGGCCGGGGCATTTTACGATTTGAAAGTGTGGATCTTACGGATTTTGTAGGGGCGCTTCTGCTGCGATTCGTAGTATGTGCGCATCAGCAACTCGGCCATAATGCCGATGGTAATCAGCTGGATACCGGCTATCAGCAGCAGAATTCCAAGCAGCAGCAGCGGTTTACCCCAGATGTCGTGCCCCATCAGCTTTTCGAGCAGAAACCAGCCGTTGATCAGCAGGCCGGCAAGGAAAAACAGCACACCCAGCCCGCCGAACAGGTGCATCGGCTTGCCCATGTATTTCTTGAAAAAGACCATCAGCATCAGGTCGCTTACCACCTTGAAGGTCCGGTTGATGCCGTACTTCGATTTGCCGAACTCCCTTGCGTGATGTTTTACATCCACCTGGGTGATGGTGGCGCCTTCGAGGCTGGCCAGCACCGGAATAAAGCGGTGCAACTCGCCATACAGGCCGATGTTCTTTGCCAGGTCGCTTTTGAAAACCTTCAGGGTACAGCCGTAGTCCTTTATGTAAACGCCTGTGCTTTTACGAATGATGGCATTGGCGATTTTGCTGGGAATTTTTCGGAGGAACATCCCATCCTGCCTGTTTTTTCTCACGCCGGCCACAAGATCCCAGTTTTCGGTTTCGGCCAGTTCCAGCATCATGGGGATATCGCTCGGGTCGTTCTGCAGGTCGCCGTCCATGGTTACAAGGTATTCGCCTCTTGCCTGCTCTATCCCTGCATAAAGCGCCGCGCTCTGCCCGAAGTTTTTTCTGAATTCCACCAGTACTACCCTGGGATCGTTCAAAGCCTTAATCTCTTCGCGGGTACGGTCGGTAGATCCGTCGTCAACATAAATAATCTCATATTCAATGCCTGAAATGGATTCGTTGATCCATTTATTCAGCGGACGGATGTTCGGTTCTTCGTTATAAACGCAGATGATGATGGATAGCCTGGGGTCGCTCATAATGGTTTCTTTAACAGCAGCAGCCTGGTTTCGTACAGCTTGATGGTAAAGGTATGAATTGTTTCATAACCTTCAAGCCGGTCTGCAAAAGTAGCCAGATTTTTTTCATCGGCGATATAACACGCTTCCGGAAAGGCGGGTTCGGCGATTCTACGGATAATCTGCCCGCACTCCCTGCCCGTGTAGTATGACGCATCGTGGTTGAAGGGGGTATCGCCCAGCACATACACCGGCGTATCGCCGATCAGTTGCCCCGCAACGATTTCGCCTTCACGGTAGCCTGCATCGGGGTACGAGTTGTAGCGCGCCTGCAGATTGAACATGCTGAAGGCGATCCGAACGGTAAGCAGCACGATTACAAGCAGAAAAATTCGCTGACTTTCATGTTTTCGCATCAGGATGGCAGCGGTAACGGCAATGAACAGCAGCATGGGAATGACAAACCATACGCCCGGCAGATGGCTGGTTTCGTTCCAGAAAAGGTAATATAGCAGCGACGCTGCGCCTGCCCATGCCAGAATGGTAAAAATTGTGCCGGCGGCTGCGGCCGGTTTTAGCTTGTACGGGCGGGCGATGAGCAGCGCTTTTGTCAGTACCACGAATACCAGCGGAAAGAGCATGAAGAGGTAGCGCGGCCGCATATCTGCCGAAACCCAGTAAATGATGATGTTGGCGCTGAAAATCAGAATGCTGAACATGGTGAATTTGTCGGCAACCAGCGCCTGTCTCACCTTCCGGCTGAAAAGCAGCAACAGCAGTACCGTCCACGGGGCAAACTCGTAGATCATTTCGAACGGGAAAGTAAAAAGGTGAGCCGCCCAGTTCAGAAAGGTATCATCCTTGTCGGTGAGCCGGTTCGACTGATCGAACAGCGTGGAAAAGACATCGTCGAGCGTATTGGTTTGAAGATAGGCGTAATAATAGCTGCCGGTAATCAGCAGGAACACGCCAATGCCCGCAAAGTGCTGCCAGGAGAATAGCTTTCTGAAGTTTCTGTCGTAAATAAGCCACACCACCACGCTGATGCCCTGAAAGGCGATGGATGGCAGCCCCTTCATCAGATAGCCGGCGGCGGCAAGGGCATAGGTGGTAACAAACATCAGCAGCCAGCGCCGTCGCTGCGAAAGGTGATAGAGCAATACAAATCCCGTAAAGGTAACCAGTGAATAGGTGAGGTCAATCAGCCCCTGAAACGAATCCCAGAAAAGGATGCGTGCGGAGGTGATGATCATCAGTGCCGGAATCAGCGCATTTCGCTTTCCCAGTTCGCGATGCGAAAAAAGATAAACGGCAAGTCCGAGCAAAATCAGCGATATCACGGTGGGAAGCCTGAAAATAAACTCGTTCTGACTGCCCGTAAGTTTGATAAAACCGGCGAGAATCCAGTTGAAAAGGGGAGGTTTGTTGTAATAAAATTCACCGTTGATGGTGGGCGTGATGTAATTCCCTGAAAGAATCATCTCAAGCGTGACCACGGCTCGGGTCGGCTCATCCGATATCAGCGGCATCAGCCCCAGATTCGTGAACAGCGCCACAGGCAGAAGCAGCAGAATGATGAGGAGAATAAGATTTGGAAGCAGTTCTGCTTTTCCGGAAAAACGGCTCATGAATCAACGGCTGATGAATTTCGGCGGTAAAATTAGCCATAACAATTGGATTATAATGAGTCCGGCTTAACAGGTTTTAACAGTTTTCGGGAAGTGATTCGGTAATCTTTGAGTAAATTTGCAGCCTCAAAAATCTGATTTCCGACTCGTCTTCTCATGAAACAAATATCGTCTTCCTTCTTTAAACAGCTTATATTCTGGATGTTATTCTTTGCTCTTGCCAGAACTACATTCCTATTGTATAATATTCCGTTGCTTAAAATAGAAGGTGTTTCGGTGGCAGAAGCACTTGCAGCCTATCCACACGCACTGCAGCTTGATCTGGCAACAGCCTGCTATTTTCTGTTCTTCCCGTTTATCCTTTTGCTGGTACAATCGGTATGGAGCAGAAACTGGATGAATACCCTGAACAAAATCTACACCCTGACCGGGATTGGTCTTTATAGCCTGCTAACCGCGGTGGAGCTGGGAATATATCCGGAATGGAAGACCAAACTGCCGTTCAAGGCGTTTGTTTACCTCTCGAACCCGGATGAGGTTTACAATACCATTTCCACCGGATTGTTCTTCACACTGTTTGCCATTTTTGCGGTTCTGGCTTTCGTTTCCGGATGGGCCTATCTGAAGTGGTTTTACACCCACATTGCGCGGTCAAAAACGAATTATCTTTTCAGTTTTGTCTTTCTGCTGATTACGCCCCTGCTGCTGTTTACCGGTGCAAGGGGAGGGGTGCAGCCCATTCCGATTAATCAGAGTGCATCCTACTATTCGAATAAGAATATTCTGAACCTGGCTGCGGTCAATTCGGGTTTTAATCTGATGATCAGTGTGATAGAGAATTACCGGACTTTCGATAAGAACCCCTATGTTTTTTATGATAAAGCCGAAGCGGAACAAACGGTCAGGCAAATATTTGAAACAGAAAAGGATACTACCGTCAGGATTCTTAAGACTGACCGGCCCAATGTGGTGCTGCTGATTCTCGAAAGCTGGTCGGCCGACCTGATTGAGTCGCTGGGAGGTGAACCCGGCATTACCCCTGAGTTCAGGAAACTGGAGAAAGAGGGCATACTCTTTACGCGCTTATGGGCAACCGGGCCGCGCAGTGAGCAGGCAATGGGAAGCATCTTCGGCGGATTTCCCGCACATCCCATCTCGTCGGTTACGGTACAGCCTGATAAATTCGTGAAAATCCCGACCATCACCAAAAAACTGATAGATGTGGGATATCACACCTCGTTCTATTTCGGCGGCCAGCTCATTTATGGCAACATCAAGGGATTTATCCTGTATAACGGTTTCAAAAAGGTAACAGAGGGTTCCGATTTTGGAAGCGAAGCCATAAAGGGTAAGCTCGGTGCTCACGATGAGTTTGTACTTTCGCGCCAGCTTGCCGATCTGAACAACGAACAGCAGCCTTTCTTTTCGGCGCTTTTTACCCTCAGTTCGCACTCGCCTTACGATCAGCCGATGGAAGAGGTACTCGACTGGGGCGATAACGAAAGGCAGTACATCAATTCGGCATACTATACCGATCACTGTTTGGGGAGATATTTCGAAGAGGCGCGGAAACAGCCCTGGTACGACAACACCCTCTTTATTGTGGTGGCCGACCACAGTCATAACTCGTACCGGAACTGGTCGTTTACCACGCCCAACTACCACAAAATCCCGATGCTGCTGCTCGGAGGCGCCCTGAAAGAGGAGTTCCGCGGAAAGCAGATGTCCAGAATCTCAAACCAGTCCGACCTGGCAGCCACTTTGCTGAATCAGTTGGGCATTGATGCCGGGGAATTTCACTGGAGCAGGAACCTGTTTAACCCCTATGAGCCTGAATTTGCCTATTTTTCGTTTGAGGAGGGTTTGGGCTGGATCAGGCCGGAAGGCCATTTTGTGATGGATGCGAGAATCAAACATCTGCATGAGAATACGCTTCCTGAGCCGGTTTCCGATTCGGTAATCAGGGAGGGAGCATCATACCTGCAAACGCTTTTTGAAGAGTACATGTCATTTTAGAAAAAAATCCATGTAAATAATTTACTTTACAGTAATAAAATTTTTTTTCTAAATTTGCAT
>LUZO01000307.1 GCA_001603685.1 Bacteroidales bacterium Bact_23 | reverse complement strand
AGATGTGTATAAGAGACAGTCTTTACCTTATCATAATATATTTTCGGGCAAAGTCCGTTCCCCTATTGATTACCAATAATTAACAAAATAAAACATCATGGCAGAATTCAAATATCAGAAGCCTTTTCCGGTTAAGGCCGATACCACGCCTTACAGGCTCATTACGGATAAATTCGTTAAAACCGTTGAATGCGACGGGCGCAGGATTCTTAAGGTAGATCCCGAAGGGCTTGCCCTGCTGGCAAAAGAGGCGCTGACTGATGTATCGTTTTTCCTCAGGCCGGTGCATCTTCAGAAACTGGCCGATATTCTTGCCGATCCGGAGGCCACCGACAACGACCGCTTTGTGGCCCACACCATGCTGCTGAATCAGGTGGTTTCGGCTGAGGGCGAGCTGCCCACCTGCCAGGATACCGGCACGGCTATCATCATCGGCAAAAAGGGTGAGAATGTGTTCACCGGAGCTGACGATGCCGAATACCTTTCGAAGGGGGTTTATGAAACCTACCGCGACAAGAATCTCCGCTATTCGATGGTGGTTCCGCTTACCATGACCGAGGAGAAAAACTCAGGAACCAACCTTCCGGCTCAGATCGATATCTACTCGGAGCCGGGCAACGAATATGAATTTCTGATAATCACCAAGGGAGGCGGATCGGCCAACAAATCATTTCTGTATCAGCAGACCAAATCGTTGCTGAACGAGGCGTCGCTTACCAAATTTATCCGCGAGAAGATTATGGATCTGGGTACGGCAGCCTGCCCGCCCTACCATCTGGCAGTGGTCATTGGCGGCACCTCGGCCGAAGCTACGCTTACCGCGGTAAAAAAGGCTTCAGCCGGATATTACGATCACCTTCCTACCGAAGGAAATGAAGGCGGCCAGGCCTTCCGAGATATTGAATGGGAAAAGAGGATCACGGATATCTGCAGGGATTCGGGCATTGGCGCTCAGTTTGGCGGCAAATATTTTGTTCACGATGTACGGGTAATCCGTTTGCCGCGCCATGCCGCTTCCTGTCCGGTGGGCATAGGGGTAAGCTGCAGCGCCGACCGCAATATCAGGGCAAAAATCACCGAAAAGGGCATATTCCTGGAAGAGCTGGAAAAGAATCCCGCCAAATACCTTCCGAAATCGGCACCCCACATGAAGCCTGCCGTGGAGATCAACCTCGACCGTCCGATGGAAGAGGTGCTTGCTGAGCTGACGAAATATCCGGTAAAAACCCGCCTCAGCCTCAACGGTACGCTGATTGTGGCCCGCGACATCGCCCATGCCCGCATTAAAAAAATGATTGACGAGGGCAAACCGATGCCGGAATACTTCAAGAACCATCCGGTTTATTATGCCGGGCCCGCCAAAACACCGAAAGGCATGGCTTCGGGAAGCTTCGGCCCCACCACCGCCGGCCGTATGGATGTTTATGTGGATGAGTTCCAGAAACTTGGCGGATCGCTGATTATGCTGGCAAAAGGAAACCGCAGCAAAGCCGTAACCAACGCCTGCCAGAAATATGGCGGCTTCTATCTCGGATCCATCGGCGGCCCGGCAGCCATACTTGCCAAGGACAGCATAAAATCGGTGGAGGTTGTCGATTTCGAGGAGCTTGGCATGGAAGCAGTCAGGAAAATCAGAGTTGAAAATTTCCCGGCATTCATCATTGTGGATGATAAGGGAAACGATTTCTTTGAGCAACTCTAACCATTCCCATCTCAACTGAACAGCAAAGGGGCTGCCCGAAACGGAGGCAGCCCCTTTGCTTTTACTAACGGAAATCCGCTATTACTTTTGCTGTTCCACGCTTCCGTAATCGGTTTCCTTTTCCAGGTTGCCGGCATCGTCATAAAAGTGCCAGACTCCCACCCGGTTACCCATATCGAAATTGCCCTCATAATATAAAGTGCCGTTCGGATGGTAAACCTTCCGCAGCCCGTGACTCTCGCCATCCCTGAAATCGCCCTCGCTCCATAATGCACCGTTGTCGTACCACGACATCCAGTGCCCCTCTTTCAGCCCGTTTTTATAGGTTCCTTCCATGGATTTGTTTCCATTGGGGTGATAGGTTACCTCCTTAACCAGTTCTTCCCTGCCATCGATCTTTTTGAAGGTCTTTTCCGATTTTACCGTTCCATCGTCGAAAAGTTCGGTTTCCACTACCGTATTGCTGCATGATGCCACCAGGAGAATTGCCGTAAGATAAAGGATGAATCGTTTCATGGTCTGATGATCTGAGTGATTGGTTATTATCGGTTAAACATTAGCCTGCTGCCCGGCCGGCTGTTGCCGAAACTGCCGTTGTGCCAGGCGAGATGCCCGCCCACAAAGGTATGGGTTATTGCGGAATGGAAGGTAACCCCTTCGAGCGGCGACCAGCCGCATTTGTAGAGGATGTTTCCGCTGCCGACGGTATAGGTTTCATTGGGGTCGATCAGAACAAGGTCTGCGTGATAGCCTTCGCGGATGTAGCCCCTTCGGTCAATGCTGAAAACCCGGGCCGGGGCGTGGCACATCTTCTCAACCACCATTTCGCGGGTAATCTTTCCGGCGCGGCTCATTTCGAGCATGGCCATCAGCGAATGCTGAACCAGGGGGCCGCCGGAGGGGCAGGTGAAGTAGGGATTTGATTTCTCCTGCAAGGTATGCGGGGCATGGTCGGTGGCCACCACATCAATGTGCCCGTCAAGCAGCGCTTTCAGCAGTGCATCGCGGTCGGTGGCCTTTTTAACGGCCGGATTCCATTTTATCCGCGCACCCAGACGGGCATAATCCTCATCCGAAAACCAGAGGTGGTGCACACACACTTCGGCTGTAATCCGTTTGGAGGCATCGGCCGGTGCATCCGAGAGCAGCTGAATCTCATCGGCGGTGGAGAGATGCAGGATGTGAAGGCGGGTATTGTATTTGCGCGCCAGTTCCACGGCCAGCGAACTCGATTTAAAACAGGCTTCGCGGCTCCGGATTAGCGGATGCGCCTCCATCGGCACATTTTCGCCGTATTTCGCTTTCATCGCTTCGGTATTCTGCCTGATGGTGGTTTCATCCTCGCAATGAACCGCCACCAGTACCGGCGCCTCCCTGAAAATCCCCTCCAGGGTTTCTGCCTTGTCAACCAGCATATTGCCGGTGGAAGCGCCCATAAACACCTTGATGCCGCATACGGTCCGGGGATTGGTTTTTACGATTTCATCCAGATTATCGTTCGAAGCGCCCATATAAAACGAGTAGTTGGCCAGTGATTTTCCGGCGGCCATGGCATATTTCTCTTCCAGCAGTTCCTGCGTCAGGGTATTGGGAACGGTATTCGGCATCTCCATGAATGAAGTTACGCCTCCGGCAACGGCAGCACGGCTTTCGGTATAAAGGTCGCCCTTGTGTGTCAGTCCCGGATCGCGGAAGTGAACCTGATCGTCAATCACCCCGGGAATCAGCCATCTGCCGGTTGCATCAATGATTTCAACGCCGGTTTTGTCATGCGTTCCGGCAAGGCTTCCATCTTCGGAAATCCGGCTGATTAACCCATCGGAAATCAGCACATCGCCCCTGTAGGAGCGACCCTCATTGATGATGGTGGCTCCGGTAATCAGATATTTTTTCATATTGGAAACAGAATAACACTCGGATGCCCTTTGTATCCGGTTATGCAAAATTACGAAAATTATCCGGTTTTTTTAAGGAAATCAGCGGGCCTGCACAGGGCGTATCTTCTTGAATCTAAGCTGTATTACACCAAATACCGCCTCTTTAAAGATGCCGCTGCTCATCTTTGACTGCCCTTCGGTACGGTCGGTAAAAATAATGGGCACTTCGATGATTTTGAAACCGAGTTTCCAGGCGGTGTATTTCATCTCAATCTGGAAGGCATAGCCGGTAAATTTGATTTTGCTGAAATCGATGGTTTCGAGCAGCCTTCTCCGGTAACATTTGAATCCGGCGGTGGTATCCATTACCTTCATGCGGGTGATGAAACGGACATACGATGAGGCAAAATACGACATCAGCACTCTTCCCATAGGCCAGTTCACCACATTCACGCCTTTGATATAACGGGATCCGATTGCCACATCGGCACCCTGGTTGGCGCAGGCATCATAAAGCCGGAGCAGGTCGTCGGGGTTGTGCGAGAAATCGGCGTCCATTTCGAAAACATATTCGTAATGGCGGTTTAGCGCCCATTTGAAGCCGTGGATATAGGCGGTTCCTAAACCCAGTTTGCCTTTGCGCTCTTCCATAAAAAGCCGTTCCGGGAATTCAGCCATCAGGCGGCGGACGATTTCAGCCGTACCATCGGGAGAGTTATCCTCCACTATCAGAATGTCAAACTCTTTTTCAAGCGAAAACACCTTTCGGATGATGCGTTCGATGTTCTCTTTTTCGTTGTATGTAGGGATGATTACAAGGCTGTCTCTCACGGCTGCTTTTTTAGGTCAACGAAATTACGGAAATTTTTCTATTTGATATCAAAATATATTGCTCTGACCTTACTTTTCCCTGATCAGCACCAGATATACCGGAAAATGGTCGCTGTAACCGCCCGTATAGGCGCCTCCGGCAAAGGTACGCAGCGGATATCCCGCATAGGGCCCGTCTTTCTGAATCAGGAACTTCTCATTGTAAACCCTGGCTTTGTGAAACCTCCATCCATCGGTAGCGTTGAGCACCGGCTCAGAAATGATGATCTGGTCGAACAGGTTCCAGGCATCGCGGTAAGCGAGTGAGCCAATGCCATTGCGGTAGAGCTGCCACATAGGGTTGAACAGCCCGTTTTTCTTTACTTCATTCGGTTTCCCTTTGGCGCCAAGCACTTTGGTAACGCTCCGGTCAACCGGGTCATCGTTCAGATCGCCCATAATAAAGATTTTGGCATTGCTGTGTGCTTTCATCAGCGAATCGCTGAGCTGCCTGCTGAGCCTTGCCGCTTCGTAACGGAACTCCGGCCCTGATCCGCGCGAAGGCCAGTGGTTGACAATCACACTGATGAGGTCGCCATGCAGTTTCCCGGTTACCACAAGCTGATCGCGGGTGCGAAAATGAGGATTCCCGGGAACATGAAGCCGGTTGGAGGTGGAATTTACCAGCCTGAACACCGATGGTTTATATAAAAGGGCAACATCAACCCCGCGACTGTCAGGCGAATCGTAATGAACAATTTCGTAGCCCAGACCCTTCAGAGGCGGTGTATTGATCAGGTCTTCAAGCACTCCCCTATTTTCGATTTCCGACAATCCGATCACGGCAGGCCCGCCGCTGACAAACTCGCTGCCAATACCTGAAATTACCTTTGCCAGATTTTCAAGCTTGGCCTGATACCGTTTCTGCGTCCAGCGGTTTGAACCATCGGGCAGAAACTCGGCATCGTTGGTGCGTGGATCGTCAATGGTATCGAAAAGGTTTTCAACATTGTAGAAGGCGATGGTGGCAGCCAGAAATTTTTTGTCCTGAGCACAGGCCTGGAATGTAAACAGAATGAACAACAGAAAAACTAACAGCCCTCTGCCTTTATTGCGGCGGGAAATTTTCATCTTTTAAGGTTTTTTCAAGGGCAAAGATATTAATTATCCGGCGGGATTGGATAAGCTGACTGAAAAGGGAAGGCTTCAGGGGCCGGGAAATCTTAACTAATTGCCCGGTTTTCAGTCGTTAAGGAAATATCAGGGAGTATGCCAGACGGCATACTCCCTGATATCAGTATTAAAAAATCCGTTTATGCCTTTGCGGGAAGGAAAACTTCAGCCATCATACAGCGTGCGCTTCCTCCTCCCTGAGTTTCAATGGTTTCAATATCAACCGCAAGTATGGGGTTGTACTTTTCAATGGTTTTCACCTGCTCCTCAGTCAGTGAGTCGCAGGCTGTCTTCGACATAACCAGATATCTGGAGTTGCCCGATCCGCCCACCTGCAGCATATTGCCGGCAAATCGGTGCATCTGCTCCTCGCTTATGTCAATGATCTCCTTGCCTGAACCCCTGAGCGCATCCACCACCATTTTGTTTTCAGCCGGATCGTCGATGGTGCTGAGGCAGATAACGGCATAATCATCGGCCACACACATCATAACATTGGTGTGATAAATCTGCATACGCTTGCCGTCAACCGTCTGGTTTGCCTCGAAAGCCACCGGGCGGTAGTTGAAATCCTCGCAGAATTTCAGGAAAAGATCCTTATCGGTGCGGGGCGAAAGGGCAGCATAGGCAATCATATTCACCCGGTCAAGGATGATGCTTCCGGTTCCTTCCAGAAAGATGTTGTCTTCCTCCGAAGCGGTGTAATCCGTAATCTGCTGTGCATTGAAACCGTGTTTTGACAGAAGGTTCAGCACATCTTCGGTCCGGCGTTCCTCGCGCCTGTTTTTGGCGAACATCGGATAGAGCGCCACCGAGTTGTCTTCATGGAAGGTAATCCAGTTGTTCGGGAAGATGGAATCGGGGGTGTGGGGCTCAGGAGTATCTTTCAGTACTACCACATTAACACCCTTTTCGCGAAGTTTGGCCACCATGCCGTTGAATTCGCCCAGTGCCTTTTTCTGTATGCTGTCGGGCGATTCATCTGTTTCAACCTGGAAATAGTTGTTTACCGCCGTTTGAACATTAAACCGGAAATCAACCGGCTCGACCATCAGAATGGTCTGTGCATACTGTTTTTTTGCCATTTCAATATATTTTATTGTGTTAATTTTCAGTCAGTAACGAGAAAAATCAGGGAGATTGAAATTCAGCGCGAAGCTAAGCAAAATATTGCTTCGGATTATGGTTGTGCGGAAAGGTGGAGAAAACCATCAAATAAATGAAAATCAGCAATAATTCATTTGCAACCAATTAACAACCTGACCGGGAACCGGCTGATCCGTAAAAAACTCCGGCAGCCAGTTTTCTTTCTATTATTTCCTGATAAAACAGTCAGCCATTAGCAAACAACCGCCTTTTTTTGTTTTTTTGCATAATAAATGCTGCAATCGGGCTACTGACGGTTTTTTGATCGGTGTCAGCAGGCGGCACTATTTTAACTCAAACATTCTCAAATGGTTAAAAAACTATTGATTTTTCTCTTGTCTCTTGGTTTGGCACAGGGCCTTTACGCTCAGACGGGCCTGGTAACCGGGCGTGTTGCCGATGGCGAGAGTGGCAAGCCGTTGCCTTCGGTAACGGTAAAAGCCGGAACCCAGCAGGCATTCACCGATGCGGAAGGAATCTTCAGCCTCAGCGGGCTGACCCCCGGAGGGCTGATCATGGAGTTCTCCCTTCCGGGCTACGCAGAGGTTGTTCAGCAGGTAACGGTAAGCGAATCCACCAATCTAGGTACGATAAAGATGCTGCCTTCAGGCATTGCCGAAGTGCTGAGCGGCGGGCTGTCGGAACTCAGCATCTCCTCATCGGACGATGACGATGCTTCCGGTCAGAACATTTCGGGCCTGCTTAGTTCGTCAAACGACATTTTTGTATCCACGGCCGCCTACACCTTTGGTTCGGCCTATTTCAGGATGCGCGGTTATGACAATGACCTGGGAAGCACCTATATCGGCAATACCCTCATCAGCGATGTGGAGACCGGCCGTACCACCTGGGCGCTCTGGGGCGGGCTGAACGATGCCACCCGTAACAAGGTATCGGTTAATGGCCTGGCACCTTCATCCTTCTCATTCGGGAACCTTGGCGGAGTTGCCAACATCATTGTCCGCGCTTCGCAGCACCGGGCGCAGACCAAACTCACCTACAGCCTGACCAACCGTACCTACACCAACCGCGTTCAGATTACCCACTCCACCGGAATGATGGACAACAACTGGGCGGTAACCATCAGCGGATCAAGGCGTTGGGGCAACGGCGGCTACATCAAGGGTACCTATTACGATGCCTGGGCCGGTTTCGTGGGGCTGGAGCGCAAACTCAACGATGCCCACAGCCTGGCATTCACCATTTTTGCAGCACCCGTTCGCAGGGGCATGCAGGGCGGTTCGGTGCAGGAAGCCTACGACCTGAGCGGCACCAACTACTACAACCCCAACTGGGGCTATCAGGAAGGGAAGGTTCGCAATGCCCGCGAACGAATTATGGAACAGCCGGTGCTGATCCTCAACCACTTCTGGAAGGCTTCGGAGAGAACAAAACTTACCAGCTCGGTATCCTATCTCTTCGGAAGAACCGGAACCACGGCGCTGAACTGGTACAATTCAGCCGATCCAAGGCCCGACTACTACCGCTATCTGCCAGGCTATTACCCCTCTACCGGGCCCAAACCCTACGATCCTGCCATAGCTGAAGCCTATGCCGAACGCTGGAAAAACGATGTAAACGCCCGGCAAATCAACTGGGACAACCTGTATCAGATCAACTACCTGGCCAAAAATCAGGGAAAGCAGTCGCGCTACATTGTGGAAAACCGCCACAGCGACCAGCAGCAGCTAAGCCTGACCACCTTTGTGAATCACGAAATAAACGATAAAATCAGAATTGACGGAGGCGCCGAGTACACCAGGCATACCGGCTCATATTATAAAATTCTTGAAGACCTGCTGGGCGGTGAGTTCTGGAAGGATGTGGATCAGTTTGCCGAACGCGACTTTACGGGCAACGAAAACATTCTGCAGAACGACCTGAATAATCCAAACCGCATCATAAAAGAGGGCGACAGGTTCGGATACGACTACAAGCTTCATCAGGGTAGCGCCACCTTGTGGGGTGTGGTAAATTTCTCGACTCCGAAGGTGGATTATTATGGCGGCCTTCAGCTTTCGCAAACCTCCTTCTTCCGCGAGGGATTCATGCGCAACGGCCGCTTTCCCGACGACTCGTACGGCGCTGGCGGGAAACACAACTTTTTCAATTATGCCCTGAAAGCAGGTGCAACCTATAAGATTACCGGCCGCCACTTTATCGAAGGCAATGCCGCCTGGATGACCCGCGCACCCAACATCAGGAACTCCTACCTCTCGTCGAGGGTACGCGATGCTGTTATTCCGGAACTGAGCAGCGAGAACATTGCCAGCGGCGAACTCAGCTACCATTTGCGCGCACCCATGGTAAAGGCACGATTTACCCTTTACCATACTTTGTTCGAGAACACCAACGAAATCAACAGCTTCTACCACGACTCGCTGCGCACTTTCGTAAACCACGCCATGTACAACATAAACAAGGTACACCAGGGTGTTGAAATCGGCGCCGAAGCAAAACTCACCTCCGCTATTTCGTTTGTAACTGCCGTAAATCTTGGCAATTACCGTTACACCAACCGGCCTTCGGCAATCATCACCGTTGAAAACGGATCGCAGCCTGATATAAAGAAAACCATCTACAGCAAATACTTCTATATTTCGGGTACGCCGCAGACAGCTGCCTCGGCGGGTATCAAATATGCCAGGCCGCGCATCCTGTTTGCCGATGTCAATGTGAACTATTACGATCACATCTATCTGGATTTCAATCCCGAGCGAAGAACCTCCTCCGCACTGGCAGGGATGGCCCCCGGCGATGACCGCATCGGGGAGATCATCGCTCAGCAAAGGCTGCCAAAGGGTTTCACCGTGGATGCTTCCGTTGGCAAATCAATCAGAATCCAGAGGCAGTACTTCCTGAGCCTTAATCTTAGCGTTACCAACATCCTGGACAATCAGGAGATCATAACCGGAGGATTCGAGCAGATGCGCTTTGACTTTGAAAACAAAGACATCAATAAATTCCCGCCAAAATACTATTACTATTTTGGCAGGACCTTTTTCCTGAATATCGGTTTCCGTTTTTAATTATCTGACAAGCAAAAACAAACAAGAAATATGAAAAAATACTGGCACATTTTCGCAGGGCTGTTTCTGATCATCACTTCAATTGGCTTCACTTCGTGCGTGGACGGCGATTTTGAAGAGCCTCCCATCAACATCCCAACCGTTGATTTCAAGGCAAACCGCACCATCCAGCAGCTCAAGCAATACTACCTCGACACCCTGAACCGCACCCTTTCCGTAATTGATGAAGACATCATCATCAGCGGAGTTGTGGTTGGCAACGACGAAAGCGGAAACCTTTTCAAGAAACTGGTGATTCAGGACGCCACCGGCGCCATTGAGCTTCCCATAGACAAAAACTCGCTTTACAATGAGTACAAGCTTGGCCAGCGGCTTTTCGTTAAAACCAAAGGAATGTACATCGGCGATTACAACAATCTGATTCAGCTGGGATACATCTTCAACGGAGCCATCGGCCGACTGCCCGATATCTATGTCAGCACCCATTTCTTCCGCGACAGCCTTCCGGGCACGCCTCCGGAACCTCAGTTGCTGAACCTATCCACACTGCCAACCGCAGCCGCCGAAATCATCCGCGAGCCGCGCATGAGCACTCTGGTAAAGCTTGAGAATGTTCGCTTTGTGGAGGTCGGCGAAGAGTTCGCCCCGCAGAATGCTGACAACACCAACCGCACCCTGATTGATCAGGGCGGAAAGAACATCATCGTAAGAACCAGCAAATACAGCAACTTTGCCGCCGATACCCTTCCGGGAGGATATGGTACTGCAGTGGGAATCCTTACCGCCTTTGGAACAACCTGGCAGTTTACGCTCCGCAGCATCGACGATGTGATTGACTTCGGCGGCGAAGCGCCTCCGCCTCCGGGAAGCGGAAAGGGAACCTTCGACGAGCCTTATGACATTACCCGCGCACTGCTCAGCAGCGGCGCCGATCCGGTGTGGGTTCAGGGCTTTATCGTCGGAAACATCGAGGTAGGAGCAACCAATGTCCCTAACTTCAATGGGCCGTTTACCACCAATACCAACATCCTGATTGCCGCATCGGCAGGCGAAACCAACCTTACCAACTGCATGCCGGTACAGCTTCCGGCAGGCGCCATCCGCGAAGCGCTGAATGTGGTTACAAACCCCTCAAACAAAGGCAAAGAGGTAAAGGTATTCGGTGTTCTGGAGCCTTACTTCACCCAGCCGGGCATTAAAAGCGTTACCGGCTACTGGCTCGACGGAAACGGAGTGATTCCCGCAACCGGATTCTTTACCGAAGAGTTCAACAATTCACTCGGCTCATTCACCCAATACAGCGTGCTGGGCGACCAGGTATGGCACGGCGATACCTTCGACGGCGGCTGCGTTACCATGACCGGTTTTGTTAACCCCACCAACTTCCCCAACGAAGACTGGCTGATTTCTCCCGAAATCTCACTTGAAGGAAAATCCGGCGTGGAATTGCTCTTCCGCGAAGCGGTAAACTTTGTAAACAGCATGGATGATGTTAAGGTCTTTGTTTCCGGCAACTACAACGGAAGCGGAGATCCCAATGAAGCAGACTGGACGCAGTTGAGCGGCTTTACGAGGTCAACCGGCAACAACTGGACATTCGTCAATACCGGCAAGATAAGCCTTGCCCAATGGGAAGGATCGAAAATCAGAATTGCATTTAAGTATGTGAGCACCAATACCCATGCCGGCACCTGGGAAATCAGCCGGGTTGTGGTAAGCGCTCAGTAAAGGTTACCATTTCATCAAAAAGGTCGTTCGTGTGAACGGCCTTTTTTTATGTTTTATGCAGCGGCATTACGCCTGTACCATCTCTTCGAGGGGCAGCAGCGCCTGAATGGCCTGTGATACGGAGGTTACCTCGCGGAAGCTGAGCCGCAGCTTATCGTTCACCTCCTTCAGGCGAACCTTATCCTTTTCAACCTGGATAAACTGTAATACGGACGTAAAGATATTGCTCTGATAGAATGGCGATTCACGATCGGAAATAAAGGTGGCAGCCATACTTTCGTTTTTCAGGCTGATTTTTTCAAATCCGAGCTTCCGGGCCATCCTGCGCAGGCGGATGGTATTCAGCAGTTCCTGTGTCTGAGGGGGAACCGGGCCAAAGCGGTCGATCAGCTTCTCCTGGAATTTCAGCAGATCCTCTTCTGCTTCCAGTCCATCCAACTCCTTGTAGAGGCTCAGGCGCTCGGTGATGTTGGTTACATAGCTGTCGGGCATCATGATTTCGAGGTCGGTTTCTATGAGGCACTCCCTCACAAACTCCGACCGAACCGGAGCTTCGTCGCTGTACAGCTCTTTGAAATCGGTTTCCTTCAGCTCAAGGATGGCTTCATCGAGGATGCGCTGATACATCTCGAACCCGATTTCGGAGATAAAGCCGCTTTGCTCAGCGCCCAGAATATTTCCGGCGCCCCGGATGTCGAGGTCGCGCATGGCAATGTTGAAACCGCTGCCCAGCTCCGAGAACTCCTCAATGGCTTTAAGGCGTTTTCGCGCCTCATCGGTAAGGACGGAGACCGGCGGTGCCAGCAGATAGCAGAATGCCTTTTTGTTGGCCCGCCCTACCCTGCCCCTGAGCTGGTGCAGATCGCTGAGACCGTAATTCTGCGCTTCGTTGATGAAGATGGTGTTCACATTGGGGATATCCAGCCCCGATTCGATGATGGTAGTGGCAATCAGCACATCATAATAGCCCTCCACAAAGTCGAGCATGATCTTTTCCAGCTTGTGGCCTTCCATCTGCCCGTGTCCGATGGCTATTCTGGCGTCCGGTACCAGCCGCTGCACCATGCCGGCCACTTCGGGAATGTTGCCTACCCGGTTATGCACAAAGAAGACCTGTCCGCCCCGCGAAAGTTCAAAATGAATGCCATCGCGGATGATCTCTTCGTTTAAAACATGCAGTTCGGTCTGCACCGGATAGCGGTTTGGCGGCGGGGTGTTGATTACACTCAGATCGCGGGCGCCCATCAGCGAAAACTGCAGGGTACGCGGAATCGGCGTTGCCGTAAGGGTGAGGGTATCCACATTCACCTTCATCCGCTTCAGTTTCTCCTTGGTGGCCACGCCGAATTTCTGCTCTTCGTCCACAATCATCAGGCCGAGGTCCCTGAAAACCACATCCTTGCCCACCAGGCGGTGGGTACCGATCAGGATATCGATTTTGCCCTGCTCAAGGTCTTTGAGTATCGCCTTTTGCTCTTTTGCCGTTTTAAAACGGTTGATGTACTCTACCCGGCAGGGGAATTCGGAAAGCCGCTCGCCAAAAGTGCGGTAGTGCTGCAGCGCCAGAATGGTGGTTGGCACCAGCACCGCCACCTGCTTGCTATCGGCCACCGCCTTGAAGGCGGCACGAACGGCAATCTCGGTCTTGCCAAAGCCCACATCGCCGCATACCAGGCGATCCATGGGGTACGACTTCTCCATATCGCGCTTCACATCGGCGGTTGTCTTCACCTGGTCGGGCGTATCTTCGTAGATGAACGACGCTTCCAGCTCGTGCTGCAGGTATGTGTCGGGATTGAAACTGAATCCGTCGGCGGCCTTTCGCTCGGCATAGAGTTTTATCAAATCCTTTGCGATGTCCTTTACCCGCTGCTTGGTCTTGCTTTTCAGGCGGTTCCATGCATTTGAGCCAAGCCTGTTGAGCACCGGGGCGGTTCCCTCCTTGCCCACATACTTCGAAATGCGGTGCAGGGAGTGAATGCTGACATAAAGGATGTCGTCGTTCTGATAAATCAGCCGTATGGCCTCCTGCTGCCGGCCGTTGTTTTCGATCTTTTCCAGCCCGCCAAACCTGCCGATTCCATGGTCGATGTGGGTGACATAATCGCCCGGCTGCAGGTCGTAAATCTCCTTCATGGTGATGGCTTCCCGGCCGGCAAATCCATCGCGGATGCGATACTTGTGATACCGCTCGAAAATCTGATGGTCGGTAAAGCAGGCCACCCCGTTCGCCTTGTCGATAAATCCTTCGTGCAGTGAGAGGTTCACCAGTTCGTAGTTCAGGCTCTCCTCTCCGATGCTTCGCAGCGCCGCCATATCGCTGAAAATGGTGCGGATACGCTCGGACTGTTTCGGGTTGTCCGACAGAATCAGGTTGGTGATGCCGGCCTGGCTGTTCTCATCCAGCTTCTGAAGAAGCAGATCGAAATTCTTATTGAACGAGGGCTGCGGCTGAACCGAGAATTCAAGTTGCTCAGCGTTCTTTATCAGAAAATGGGAGCCGAACTCAATCAGCGGATGTGAAAGGATATCGGCCTTGAATTCGTCGGCGGTGGTAAAAAGCTCCGCTGGTCCGAGGTGCCTGATTTCGGCGGATAGTTCAGAAAATGCCTGTTCCGCCTTTTCGAACTCCTTGCCGATTCTGTCGGTGGCATACGCCGCCTCACGCATCCAGACCACGGTATCGCGGCCGGTATAGGCGAGGAAAGTTCCGCGCTTCTCCTCAAGCGTTCTGTCCTGAATGTTGGGTGTTATGGTAATGTGCGTAAGCTGATCGATGGAGAGCTGGTTGGCGGGATCGAAGGTCCGGATGGATTCAATATCGTCGCCGAAGAATTCAATGCGGTAGGGACGGTCGTTGGTATAGGAGAACACATCAATTATTCCCCCGCGGAGTGAATACTGCCCCGGCTCCACCACAAAATCCACCCGGTCGAAGCCATATTCGGCCAGCAGCTCAAGCACAAAGTCGAGCGAAAGGTTCTCTCCCTTTTGTATCCTCAGGGTATTTTTTGCAAGATAGGCTTTGCTCACCACCTTTTCGGCCAGCGCTTCGGGATAGGTGACCACCAGCGTGCCCCCTTCGCGGGAGCCGATGCGTTTCATTACCTCGGTGCGCGAAAGCACATTGGTGTTGTCGGTCTTTTCTATCTCATACGGACGGCGGTAAGTGGTAGGGAAAAAGAGTACCCGCTTTTTATGAAACGGCAGTTCCTGCTCTCCCAGCAGATTTTCAAGGTCGTTGAAAAAATAGGCGGCCTCTTCTTTTTCAGGTAATATAATAAGGTGTACCGGTCCCGATGCCTTAAAAAGGCTCGCAGCAACAACAGCCGGCAAGGATCCGGCCATGCCTTTCAGATGAACCCTGAACGGTTCTTTGGAGTTGATATAATTAGCAAGCGCCGCAACAGGCGCGCTGTTGCGGTAATGCTCCTTCAGTTGTGGAATATTCAATGACTGCAGAGTTAATTCAACTGCAAAGGTAGATAAAAGCGCAAAGGTGACAAACAGCAGGAAACGGGAAGCGGTACCGGCTCAGGTTATTGAACAGGAAATTATACGAATTGTATTTACAAAACAGTCCAGGCTGTTCTGTAAATTACAATCGTTAATGCCGATGGTTAAAATATATAGAACAATTGAGCAGAGCGATAATTGGTTTATTATATTTTTCCAATCGGTATTATTGATTAGTGAATTAAATTATCGTATAAGTTTATTCAGATATTTTCACTTTAAAGTTGTTATTATCTTTTATTTAGATATTTTTTCAACTATATAGTTGTT